>CAZXUP010000120.1:0-8274 GCA_964643815.1 uncultured Vampirovibrionales bacterium | reverse complement strand
CCACCTGACAGTTTTTGCCCAAGGTCACATACTCTTGCAAGACCACATGAGAGGCCAGCCTGGAGCCATCCCCGATTTTGCAATTCGGCCCAATCACGCTGAACGGACCCACTTCGACCCCTTCACCCAGGATCGCGCTGGGATGGATAATGGCAGATGGATGAATACTCATGAGAACCTCTTTTACGATTTTCCACCGTCGCCAGCAACGCGACGGTCTACAATCGAGAACATCAGCTCGGCTTCAACAGCCAACTCTCCGTTAACATAGCCCTTGCAGATCGATTTTCCAATGGGGAAGCGCACCTTGGTCAAGATACATTCAAGATCCAACCGATCACCCGGCACCACCATCCGGCGAAAACGCACATTATCCATACCGGCAAACACCATCAGCTTGCCTCTGGCCTGCTCGGTCTGCAGCATCAAAATCGCACCCAGCTGGGCCAGCGCCTCTAACTGCAGAACCCCCGGCATAATCGGGTCACCGGGGAAATGCCCCTGAAAGAAGGGTTCGTTGATAGTCACGTTTTTATAGCCCTTGATCCGCTTGCCCTGAATATGCTCAACCACCCGATCAAGCAACAGAAACGGATAACGATGGGGGAGAATACCAACAATACAATTGATATCTTCAGGCGGTAAGACAATCTCGTCGGCATCACCGGCGGGTGCGGTCATAGGCGGGGTTTCCTGCATCGTAATCAAATCACAGTGTCCTTTAATTGAATCGGCCATTCAACAAACAAAAACAGAAATCGGGCAAAACCTGACAGTATTATAACGAAAGCACGCAGCGGATGAAACGCGGGATGCAACGAATGTTACAGGGGAGTTCCAAGGAGCCTACCCGATTGCCTTGACGAGACGCTGGGCAAACGGCACATGGCTGCTGTGCCCGGCATTAACGGCAAACACATGGGCTTTCAGCGTCAGCGGATTGACCCCACTGAGCGTCAGATCGCCAATCAAATCCAGTATCTTGTGATAAATCGGCTCAGACTCATGCTTCAACGGCCGGGTGTATTCGCCCTCGTCGGTAATGCCCAGAGAGTTTTCCAGGGTCACTCCTCGTGCCAAACCCCTCGCCTGCAAGGCAGGCAGCTCTTTCAGATACCCAAAGGTCACGGAAGAGGCGACTGTTTCAGACGCATCCATCTGGCTATCCCAGCGAACCCACTGGTTTTTGAGCGTAGGATGGTCAAAATCGACACTATAAGTCACTTTAAAATGCGTGTCCGGGATCGCATAGATACAACTATCATCACTGTGACGGTAAAAAACCGACTGATTTAACACGATGTCAGGCTGTGGCTTATTGCTGACGCCCAGTGGCGCAAAGACCTCCAGCCAGCCTTGAGCGCTACCATCCAGAATTGGCAGCTCCGGCGCGCCACTAACAGAGACTTTCAGGTCGGACAAACCTGCCATAGAAGCGGCGCAGAGGAAATGCTCGACAATGGAGAGCGTCTTGCCTTCGACACTCACAAGCGTCACACCACGATCCAGATCCACCACCGACTCAAACCGGGCCGCAATGGACGACACGCCGTCGATGTAAAACACAATCCCATGCCCCGGCTCAGCCAGACTGATTTCGGCTGTCACCGGCTGACCGGCAATCAGGCCAATCCCGGAAACGCTGACAGGGTTTGCAGCGACAGTCGCAGGCATTAGACCTCCACCGGCTCTTTCTTGATGTCCTGCTTTTGGGCTTCCAGTTCAGCCACGCGCTTTTTCAAGGCTTTCATCTCCTGGAACATTTCCCGCAGCTTGCCGGTATACATCACGTTTTGCAGGGTTTCACGACGCGGCAGGGCCGGAATACCCACCACCACTTCTTTAGGCTCGATATCGCGCATCACGCCGGATTTCGCCATGATAATCGCATCGTCGCCTACTTTCAAATGATCCGCCAAGCCCGCCTGACCCGCAATAACCACCCGATCGCCAATCTCGCAACTGCCGGACATCCCGGCTTGCGAGACGATCATGCAGTTTTCGCCGATGACGTTATTGTGACCAATCATCACCAGGTTGTCGATTTTGGTGCCTTTCTTCACCAGCGTCGCGCCCAGATTGGAGCGGTCAATCGTCGCACAGGCACCTACTTCAACATCATCTTCGAGAATAACGGTGCCAATGGAATTGATTTTCAAAATCTGCGTGTTCTGGGCCATCACCTTACCACCACTGGTTTTGGCCGATTCCACACTCCCCGGCTCGGGCGTGACATAACTAAAACCATCCGCGCCGATACTGGCGTTGTGGTGAATGATGACCCGATTACCCAGCATCACCCGCTCTCCCAAGCGCGCACCCGGATGGATGAGGCACTGCCTGCCCAGCCTGGCGTCGGCCCCCACCGTCACATGCGGCAGCAACACCGTGCCTTCGTCAATAACAGCATTCTCGCCCACATAGGCAAACGCCCCCACCGAGACGCTGGGGTGCACCTGGGCGGATGCTTCAATAACAGCGGCGGGATGCACGCCTTGATACGCATGCACCGGTTTTTCAAAAATAGAAAGCAGCGCCACCAGGGCAAAGCGCGGGCGCTCCACCTTGATATAACCTTCCAGAAAGCCCACCGGCACCTCAACATCCTTGGCTACCACGGCTGCTTTCACTTTCACCGGGCTGTCCTCAAGCAAGGTCAAAGCGGATGCATCCAAAATCAGCGGCATTTGCTGCTCGCTCGTAAGCATCCGAGGGTGGGTGAGATCAGCCACCGTGATGGCCCCATTTCCAACCACCTGGGTGCCCGGTGTGCAAGCCGCAATCTCATTCAGGGTGAGGGGCGGTTTTGGAAACGCTTGAGGTTCAGGCATACCGGGTCTCCTTCTGTTTTTACGAGGGTCTTTTGATTATACTGAGCGCATGCCGACATTACCAGACCCCGGTGGAGACTTGCGCGTCGCCGTGATTGGCGGCGGAGCAGCCGGTTTTTTCGCCGCCGTCAACCTTGCCGAAAAAAACAAAAAAGCACGCATCACCATTTACGAAGCGGCCCAGCGTCCACTGCAAAAGGTGTTTATTTCCGGCGGAGGACGCTGCAACATCACACACGCCTGCTTCGATCCGCTGCGGCTGACCGAATTTTACCCGCGCGGCAACAAAGAACTCCGGTCGGTCTTTTCGCGATTTCAACCGAAAGATACCATCGCATGGTTTGAGAACCGGGGCCTCAAGCTGAAGCAGGAAGCCGACGGGCGAATATTCCCGGTCACGGATTGTTCACAAGATGTCATTGATGTGCTGACCGACACCGCAGAAAAACGACGCATCCGGCTCCGCACCAACACACGTGTCGATAGCGTTCGGCATCACAACCAGCAGTTTGTCATCCGGGCGCACGGCCAAACTGAAACCTATGATGTGTGCATTCTGAGCACCGGCTACAGCCCGCCGGGTTGGAAACTGGCGGAAAGCCTGGGCCATTCGATCTTGCCACCGGTTCCTTCGTTGTTCCCACTCACCATAAAATCACCCGTTATCACAGAACTACAAGGCATTTCACTCCTTCATGCCAGCGGCAAGCTCATTGTCGAAACCGGCAAGAAACCTGTCAAAGTGCAAGCGAAAGGCCCGTTACTGATTACACATACAGGGCTTTCCGGCCCGCTCATCTACCGGCTTTCTGCCTGGGGCGCCCGCCCCTTGGCACAAGCGCGTTATCAGGCCCAGCTTCAATTGGATCTGCTGCCTGACATCAACGAAGAAGAACTGAAAGAAAAACTGGAACAACTGTTTTATCAGACAGACCCCAAAAAGAAACTGGCCAATACGCACCTCTCACCGTTGCCACAACGACTCTGGTTGTCGTTACTCCACGAAAGCGACGCGCCGTTGGAAGAACGCTGCGAGGTCATTTCCAAAAAAACGCTGGCTCGTTTGCTCGATAACCTCAAGCGCCTTGGCTTACCCGTTAGCGGCAAAAGCCCCTCAAAAGAAGAGTTTGTGAGCTGCGGTGGCGTACCGTTGAAAGAAGTGGATTTTAAAACCATGGAAAGCCGTGTGACGCCCAACCTGTTTTTTGGCGGCGAAATTCTGGATATTGACGGCCTGACCGGCGGCTTTAATTTTCAGGCGTGCTGGAGTGAAGGCTGGATTATTTCCGAAGCCTTGAAATAGAACGCCAGGGATTACTACTTATCTACCGATGACCCTCCACGTTAGACAAATAAGACGCTATGATAGTTCGATACTCAGTTTTTTACTTTTAACCCGCTTGGAAACTCATCGTGGATAAACACGCCTCACACTCAATGACGCATCGTGTTACCGGCATACATGCCCTGTTTTCGATCCCCAGCTTCTACGAAAGCTTTCAGAAATGGATTGGCGCCGAACACGCACACCAAACCTTCATTCGGCATCTTAACATTCAGCCCGGTCAACAGGTTCTGGATCTGGGCTGTGGAACCGGCTTCATCCTGGATTATTTACCAGACGTGCATTACGTGGGCGTGGATTTAAGTGAAGCCTATATCAACCAGGCACAAGCCCAACATGGGGATCGTGGCCGCTTTTACGCCCAACGCTTCGATGAACATTTTACCGCTCACGAAAATGGCTTTGATCGCATTTTGGCGGTGGGCTTATTGCACCATCTGGATGACGCCGCCGCCGCCCATGTGTTTAAAGTGGCGCGTTCTGCCTTAAAACCAGGCGGCGTGCTCGGCACGATTGATCCCTGTTTTACAAACGATCAGTCTTTCTTAGCCAAAACGTTGATTCAACAAGATCGAGGACAGGCCGTCAGGCACGTGCCAGCGTACTTAAAAATGGCGCAACGTGCTTTTGAGCAGGTCGAAAGCCATGTACACCATGATCTGTTGCGAATCCCTTATTCACACCTCATCATGACCTGCCATACGCCATAAGTGCGTCATTAACATTCAAGCCGTCACGGCGCCCAGGAAATCGTTATCTCTCGGCCAGGTGAATTAGGCGCTACCAATCAGTATGCAATGCGAAATGTCTTAGCCAACTGCCCGGTGAGTGGATTTAGGCGGAATGCCGGAACCGGCATCTGTAGATTGCTTGCATCTTCGGGCAAAAGCCGGTAGAAAAAAATTCGATACCGGCCTGTCTGCAACCCGGGCCGGGTTGATAAGTCGCTCGAAGAGTTTCCGTTCATATCGATTCTTTCACTTTGACCCTGTGATTTTATCATCATTGGCAAGCGACCATCTCCATCGTATTGTGATTTATATACGGAAAACATGCCCCAGTCCGGATTAGGGAGCACATACTGTTCTTTGCCATCAATCGGATAATCGCCATAAACAGCAACTGCCTGCGCTACATGTTTGTTCAGATGAACTCGAATCACGGTCTGAGAGGCGTTCCGCATCGTATCAACCACATGTTCAGGCAACGGAATAAGACGGTATTGCCGAATAACTTCCGGTGATAATAAACCGCCCAACAATGTTTTAACATCGCTTAGCACGCGGGGTGGCTTGGACTGAGAAGTTACCGGATAGCCATTCACTGTAATTGCCAGATCATTTTGCCATGGTGAGATAAAAGACCGTGTATCCAGCACCAGGTAGGTAGTCATATTCTCAGGCTCCCAAAACTCAGACGGAATCCGCACTGTCTGGCGGATTCCACCCGTCTCTCCATCCTTCAATACCTGGAACCATTCGGTATCTGGAGGTAATAAAGACCACCGGCACAAGAGCGGAAGCAAGACCATTAAACCAATCCATAAACTGATCAGCCTTGAAGATACAAACAGCGAACCCAACCGGATTTGTTCCGGCAGCAGGCGATACACTGTCAACACCGTCAGTACACACAATACCAACAGAATGAGCAGTTCGTACAACGCAATTGAAACCAGTGGAATCAAGCTTTTTAAAAATGGGTAGAAAGGCATCTGTACTAACGCCAATACACCCAATAGACCCATTGTCCAATTCCTCAAATAACCATGCCCCATCTTATGCCATGTGGCAATCCCACAAGAAAACAAAATAATAAGCCCCGCCATCAGCGGCAAATTATACCGTGCCTCAATATGCGCCAGTGTATAAACCAACCAGCCAAATGGAAGCAGGAGCAGTATCCAGAAACGGTTCTCTCGAAACACAAGCGGTACGGACAAGAACGCCCCTGCAACCAAAACCTGATGATAAAGCAGCAAACCATCCCGCTGGAATATCGCCCAAGATTGATGATAAACGTCATCCGGCCGTGCAAACAGGCGAGACATGTTCGTTCCAATCAGCCATAATACCCGTTCCGGCTGTTGCAGAACCCATCGAAGAATATCATCAACAGAAGCATGTTTATTTTGCACATACGCCGCAAAAATTTCCGACCCATTGGTTTGCAATAACGAAACCATGCCATTAATCGGAACTAAAGGCGCCCAGCCAACCGTATCACCGTAATACCATAGAGTAGCGGGCGGGAATGAGCTGTGCGGCAAAATAATCGTAATTAAATGCAGCAATAAAGCACCAATCACAACACAAGCAACGCACTTTAAAAGACGCTTTCCAAAGCCCTCTTCTTGACGATATAAGTAAAAGGCGGCTCCAACGGGTAGCAGCATCAAGAACACTTTGGGCCACAGCGTAAACAAATTGCTATTACTAAGACCCAGGAATAACATCACACCCGCATAAACAGGCTGCCTGTGCAACCAGAATAGAAAGAATGCTAAAACACAGGTTAACACTTCTGTTTCCACCAACAACCGATCCGTCATTTGTAGGAACGGACTATACAAAAGCGCCAAAATCGAGGCCAAACCTGCGACTTTTGGGCGATACCCTAATTGTCGAACAACAGCGAAAATCAACCCGATATTCGCGGCATATAAAATTTTCTGAAAAAGTTGAACAGAAAAAATCAACCCTGCTTCGCCAAATGGATGATAAAACAGCCATCCTATACTTGTCAGGGTGAAGATATACCAGGGAGCTCTCAAAAGCTGGCTAAAAGCCATTTCATTCGGTAATCTTCCACTATCGGGAATAAAACTTAGCGCTGCATCCAAATAATCACGCGCATCCCCCACCGGAACCGGATGACGGCCCAATAACAGCTGCACTAGACTAACAAGCCCAGCCATCAGCACTACAAAAACCCATGCCGGGATCTTATTTAACAATTATGATCTTTCCTGCTTTACCCAAGACCACCTCACATCCGAGGCCACCGGTTTTGCGTGAATATTCCATCATTAGTTTACGAGGTTTCACACAAAAACTGAATGCCTACAATACATTCCTTATCTCCACCTAAAAACGAGGTTTCGGCTGTTAAGCCGAAACCCTCTAAAATCAATAGCCGATGGCGGGATTCGAACCCGCTACCTACGGTTTACGAAACCGTTGCTCTACCAACTGAGCTACATCGGCACCCAGAATACAGATTGACTTTTGTTATATCCCAAAAGAGACTACCCTACAAGAGCTGTCTGGAATGCTCTCGCCTCCCCGGTTCAGGGACGATTGGGACAAGTCCATTGCGATGGCTTTTCGATCGGCGCCCGGCAATGGCGAGCATGATCGGGCGGACAACGGACAATCCAAAAATGACCGTCGGGTGCCTGAATCACCACATCCGTCCCACACGTAAATAATGGAAGGAGATTGTCCTCAATGGATGGATGCGTCAACAGCCAAATCCGTTTATGCCGTTTCTGAAAAGCAACGTACTTCTCCAGCAGCTCCGGATGTTCCATCAGGCGTGTGGATGAGATATAGAGATCATGCACATCATCACGATGCACCATGTTAAACACATTTTCCCGACGCGGATCAAAATTCTGTTCCTGCGGTGCCATGCCAAAATGCACAGGGTCTATTGCTGCCATAATACCCAGGTGATGATAGCCCGGAATAATGACCAGCCCATCCTCCGGCTTTCGAAAGTCCTGCAGCGTGTGTGCAAGATTTTGATACACCCGATCAAACCATCGACTACGCTGCGTCTCCCAGCTTTGCCCCTGTAACAACAGCACCCCAACCAGCACCACCACAGCCAATTTCGGTACAAGACAACGACACGCATCCAATCCAAACGCTGATAAAAACGCCAACGGAAACAACAAGAGTATCAGACTGCGATACTGAAACACGTTAAAGCCGGTTACCAACGAAACCACATATAAACAGACCCAGGGGAAGACGCCTATTGCCACAATTAGGCGAATCCATTCAGGACATAACTGTCTTAAGGTACGAACACCCTGTACCAACAAAAAGAAGGCGACTCCGCCATAAAACACCCACTCTCCACCCGATAGAA
>CAZXUP010000119.1:5677-8288 GCA_964643815.1 uncultured Vampirovibrionales bacterium | reverse complement strand
TGCGCAGCGGCCAGGGCCAGACACGGCACATGTACCTGGTGATGTTGGCGTACAGTCTGCTGATGATCGAACTCCGGCAGCGTCGTGCGCAGCGGTGGGCGTTGGAATGGTTGACGACCATCGGCCAGGCCTGCCGCGCGGTGAGCGCCGAGACGTTGCGTACGACCCTCCAGTGGGCCATCACTGAAGTCGTCGAAAATTCTCAAAAACCGCAACACGTCATCGCCCAATTGGGGTTGAACTGACAGTTTGCAAAAGTCCAGTTTAAAAAAGTGGACATGATGGACGATCAAAAAAAGTACCCCGCCTTATTTCGCACCTTCAAACCGGTGTCCGTACCGGTCATGATCTTTGTGGATGCCAGCGGCGAAATTCGGAACGTGCTATACAACTATCAACCCAAGGAAGAGATTGTCACCGCGATCAACCAGTTGCAAACCAGCAGCAACGTGGCTGCCTCCAAATCGAAGGCAGCATCCAAAGACAAGCATTAATCGGCTACAACCCCTTTCTGACTTTAAGCGTGGAGCATCTCCCCAATGGATAGCCTGCATACCGCCTTTCAACAGACACTCAACGCGCATTCCTACCAGGTTATTTTTCTGGCCTTCGCGGGAGGGATCGCTAGTTCTCTCCTGCCCTGCACCGTCGGCATGTTGCCCATTCTGATCGGCTACGTTGGCGGCTACAGCAGCCAATCCAAAACCGCCGTGTTGCAACAAATCCTGTTTTTTATGCTGGGGTTCGCCCTGGTGCTAACCATCCTGGGCATTTTAGCCAGCATGCTGGGCACCGCCATGGCCGGGTTGGTCGGGCAGAACTGGTATTACTTCCTGGGCGTGATTGCCATTGTGATGGGCTTGCAACTATTGGAAGTGATTCAATTGCCCTTGCCTCAATTTGTGACTCGCCTGCCGGAAACCGAATCCGGTAAAATCCTGGCGCCGCTACTGATGGGCGCCGCCTTTGGCGCGGCATCCTCGCCGTGCGGAACACCATTTTTAACCGCCATGCTGGGCTTCATCAGCCGGGAGAACAACTGGCTGCTGGGCGGCACCAGTCTGTTTACCTACGCGCTGGGGCAATCGATGCTGCTGTTGGTAGCGGGGCTTTGCACCGGGCTGGTCAAGCAAATGGCAACGTTGCGCCGCGTGGGGTCGGTTGTCACCAAGCTGTCGGCAAGCGTATTTATTCTGGCTGGTGTATTATTAATTGCCCAAGCCGCTGGCTGGCTGGATATCTTCGCGTTCTATTAAAAAGTTTTCAGTTCGGAAGGGGTTTAACATGATCCGCGTTACGGGCGGCAAATTGCGGGGGCGTCCCATCGAATCCCCGCCACGGGCGGCGGCCATCCGCCCCACCACATCACTGGTGCGCGAAAGCGTGTTCAGTCGCCTGCAAAACCAGATTGCAGACTGTCGCTTTCTGGATTTGTTCGCGGGCAGCGGCATCATGGGCATTGAGGCCATTAGCCGAAATGCACGCTTTGTCCTGGCCGTCGAGCAGGATGTGCGCCAATGCAAACTGATCCGAAAAAATTTAGAGACGCTCGGCATTACGGAAAGCCAGCTCAAAATCATCCCTTATAAAGTAGAGGAATTGCTGGCCAAAACCTGCCGCGAAGAAGCGTTTGACATCATCTTTATGGACCCGCCTTATGGCCTTGAAACCCTGCCGGAACTCATCCGCCTCTGCCGCGAAAACGACTGGCTGAAGCCCGACGGCGTGCTCCTCATCGAGCATGGCGTCCGGGACCCGGATCTGGAAGGCTTCAACCGCAAAAACTACGGCGACAGTTCTCTATCAGTATCTGTTCCGACGGCGTGAACGCCGATCTTCACCTTTGGGAGTGCTGGTAATGTCACTCTGAAGTTCGCTCATCAGGGGAACCGGCAGGCTTTGAAAATACAGCATGTCGGATTTCATTTTTTCAAACAGCGGCTGACGAACCACCAGAAACTTCCGGAATTCATCCAGACGGCTCATATCCCATTTCCAGTTGAACTGGTTGATGCGCAACTGGCTGCGGTCACTGGCTTCGAGATCGTTGAAATAGCCGCCTTCCCGAATGACGCCATACAGACTGCCCTGGCTGTTTTTCAAACGCTCCCGAATCAGCTCTGGATTTCTCGTAAAGCGGGTTTGCGCCAGCTTGTCGGCGTCCAGATAAAACAACACCCGTTTAATATCCGGATGCATGGAATACAGGATAATCTCATCCCCGGCCTTGGCATGATGATTGATTTGTTGCGCAAAGCTCCGCGCCACCGGGCGATGCATAATGGGCAAATAGATGGCTTTGACAAACAGGAAAAACACCAGAAAGGTTCCGATGAGCGCCAACGTGGCAGCCGGAATACGACGGCTCACCTGCAAAAGATAGACCGTCCAGCCACCAATCAGCAGGATAAAGGGACCCGGAATCAGCCAGAACTTCCAGAGCGGAAACGCTTCATCCAGCTTGAATTCATGCCCGGCCACTTTCAGCACCTCAAGCACGGGTTGACCCGGCAGATGCCAAAAGCCCGACACATAATCACTGGGCAACACCTGGAAAATCATGATCGAACTCATCACCGGGGCGGCTGACGCCGCCGCCGCTGCCGCTCCT
>CAZXUP010000119.1:0-5667 GCA_964643815.1 uncultured Vampirovibrionales bacterium | reverse complement strand
TGTACATAGACATAGTATATTGATTGGGATAATGTTGTTGTAGGGGTCGGTGCCGTATACCGTTTCGGCCATGCGACCCAGGTAATAGCCGATGGTGATGGCCAGCGGCGCATAAAATGGCAACATCAGCGTGGGTTCCTGAAACGCCGACAACGAAAGCACAACAAGCCCCAGGATAAACCAACCCAACAGCCAGAACAGCCACGGCTGGTCCTGGTTCGGCATCAGACCCGCCGCGCGGCGAGGCAACACCAAGTCCATCAGTAAGGCCGGTATGAACAACAGGTATGGCATCAGATCGCCAGGCAGGCGCTTGAGGTAAAACAGCGGATCCAAATGCAAACCTTGCCAGGGGCCACTCCCGATCAACCGTTCAAAGGGCTGTGTCAGCAGATAATCGAAAATAAACATGGCATTGCCGCCACCGATTGAGGCAATCATCAGCCAGGGTAGCGGAATAAAAAGCGCGACCGGCAACAAGATACTCAGGTTCAGCTTGCCAAGCGCATCGAGCGACTGGTGAAAAAACAGATGCAGCATACTAATAGCGAACAATAGCAAAACACCGGGCATTCCTTTCACCAGTAGCATCAAGCCCAGCAAAACGCCTAAAATCGCCGAAAAAATATTGATCTCCATCGGCATCGTGTTGCGACGGCTGGCCCGTGCATACCATTGCAGAAACGCCCAGGTAAACCCCATCACCAGATTGACCTCAAGAATATCCGCCGTGGACAGGCTGCCCATATGAAAATAACCCCAGGTGCCGCCCAGGATGGCCGCTGCAAAAAATGCGGAAAAACGACTTTGAGACAGTTCGAGCGCCACCATATAGGTGAGCGCCATGCCGCCCAGGGCGCAGAGAATGGCTGGAAGCCGCGCCGCCCAAAGCGAGATGCCGAACACCTTGAAAAAGATCAGTACGATCCAGGTCCAGAAGGGCGAACGAATCAGGTAATCGTGCCCATTCAGCAGCGGAATCCAGAAACGATTTGCGCTGGCGGTTTCTTTCGCCGCTTCGATGTGAAACAGTTCGCTGTAGGTGTCAATGTCAAACGCAGTGGCATTGAGGCAAAGCAAAACCGCCATGGCCACAAACAAAAGAATTTCCGGCAGAAAGGCCCGCCAAATGGTGGAGTGTTTATCCATGACGCCTCAAACTTCCCATGATTCGCATTATACGCAAGATAAAATAATTCATACAGGAGATAAACCTCCCGAAACAGAAGAGGATACCGGAGTCGTTTGTTGATTTGCACGCGGGTGAGCCTTCAGATAGGCGCGCTTGAGACGTTCCGTGCTGACATGCGTGTAAACCTGCGTGCTGCGGATGCTGACATGACCGAGCAATTCTTGCACAATCCGCAAATCCACCCCGTGGTTGAGCAGATGGGTTGCAAAACTATGGCGAAACACATGCGGGTGCATGGATTTGCTGAGGCCCGCCGCCTGCCCCAGTGCGTCCAAAATTCGCCGAACGCTGCGAACATTCAGGCGTCCTCCATCCCGGTTTAAAAACAGGGGGCTTTCAACCTGCGGCGACTTGCCGGTGAGTTGGCTCCAGTCCTGCCTGTAGAGTTGCAAGGACGTCAGCGCCCTGGCGCTGGTAAATGCCAGGCGTTCGCGTCCGCCCTTGCCCTTGATGATCAGCTCGCCCTGCTCCCAGTTGACATCGCCGAACTCCAGCGCAATCAGTTCGCTGACCCGGATGCCCGCGGAAAACAACACCTCGACAATCGCCCGGTTACGCAGCTTGAGTGGCGAGTCCTGCTCCCGTTCGTTGGCGGCCAGCAATTGCCCAATCTCATCGGCGGATAAAAATTCCGGCAGTCGGCGCAACTGTTTGGGCCGATGAAACAACACGGGCAACTGGCGCTCGGAAAAATAGCGCTCTTTCATCAAAAACTTGAAAAACGTTTTGAGCGACGACCCTTTACGGGCCACCGAAGTTCTGGAGAGTCCCTGGCTGCCTAGATACGCAATGTAGCGCGAGGGAAGCTCAAGCAGGGCGCGCTCCTCAGAATGCGCGTCTGCCGGATCAGATTGAAACTGGGGGAACCAGGTCAAAAACGTTTCGATATCATTTCGATAGGCACGCAGCGTATGCGGCGACAAGGCGCGGGTGATATCCAGATGACTCAAAAAAGCCTCGGCGCCTTCTGCAAAGCGCGCGGCAAAGCCATCACTCAATACTCTTTCAACGCCCTGTCCGGCTTCTGTTTCTTCCATACCCTTCATTATAGGAGATTTTTATATATAATAGGGGGGTGTTGTTGAGGGGATGAATGACCTCAGGCGTTCTCCCGGCAGTCTTTTTTGGATGAAGGCAGTATCATCGGCAGAAAACAGGATCAGGCAGCCTCACAGATGAGCTGTGTACGGTCGGTTCTTGATTATTTTCAATTCAGAAAACCCAAGTATCCAGTATAAGGAAGAGACTTATTATGAAAAATGCAAAACATTTTGTAGCAGCCGGTCTCATCGCAACCACCGTATTTTTGGCGGGTTGCGCCGGTGGCGGCATGGGCGGTAGCGCCAAAGTCGCCACGGTGGATGGAAAAGTCATCACCAAAAGCGATTACGATAAGACCTACAACGAATTCTCCAAAGGTTTTAAAATGGATACCGTGCCGAAGGAGCAGCGCACGATGGTGGAAGGCATGGTCAAGCAGATGACGCTGAACAAGCTGATTCTCCACACCATCATCTACGGCGAAGCGGAAAAAATGGGCATCAAGATCACCGATGCCGAAGTCGCCAAGCACAAGCAGGAAAAAATCTTTAACAACCCCAAGCTAAAAGAAGAGTTCAAAACATTCTTGACGCAAAACTCCATGACGGAAGCCGAATTTAACGCCATGCTGAAAGAAAACCTCTTGCTCAGCAAATTTATGGATGCCAAGGGCGGCGACGCCGTTAAAGTGAGCGACGTCGAAATCAAAACGGTCTATAACAAAAACCAGAAGCAGTTTCAGCTTCCTGAGCGCATTCATGCCAGCCATATCCTGGTGAAGGCCGTCGTGCCCGAACTGAAAAAAGAACTGCGCGAGAAAAACCCGAAAATCACGGACACTGAGCTGAACCAGAGCGTTGAAGCCAGGCAGCAGGAAATGAAGGCAAAGGCCGAGGATCTCTTTAAACAAGTGAAAGCCGATCCCGCCAAGTTTGAAGAACTGGCCAAAAAACATTCGGAAGATACTGTATCGGCGCGCGCCGGCGGTGATCTGGGCTTTATGGTGGAAAACAACACCGATGCCCAGTTCTGGGCCGCACTAGAAAAAACAGCGCCCGGCAAGTTGTATCCGAACGTGGTTCCGACCGTGTTCGGCTATCACATCGTGCGCGTGCTGGAGAAGAATCCGGCACACCAGGAAAGCTACGCCGAAGCCAAGGAGTTCATCCGCGAGCATCTTTCCCAGAACAAGAAACAAGAGTTCTTGAAGCAGTGGGCCGAGCAGAAGCGGAATGAAATCGAAGTGGTGATTGAGCCTGCCTACATGCCGAAAGAAACCGATATGGGCATGGGTGGCGCACCAATGCAAGGCGGGGCTCCTGCAGGCGTCATCCCGTCGGAAGCGCCGCATCAATCTCAACAAGCGGCCCAACCCGCCACCGGGAAACACTAGGAAACATGGGCGCAAAAAACATAGGCGCGGTCTTAACCGAAGCGCAATTGTTGGACAGACTGGCCCCGGTTCGGGGCCAGTCTTCTATCGTCGTCACCAACGGCTGCTTTGACATTTTGCATGTCGGCCATTTGCGCTATTTACAAGCCTGCAAACAGTTGGGCGATATCCTGGTGGTGCTGGTCAACTCGGACAGTTCAGTCAAACGTTTGAAAGGCCCACAACGGCCTATCGTCCCGGAGGCTGATCGGGCTGAATTGGTCGCCGCCTTGGGTTGCGTGGATTTTGTCGCCCTGTTTAGTGAGGACACACCGGTTCGGATGTTGGAAATCATCAAACCGGATTTTTATGCCAAAGGCGCTCAGTACACCGAAGACAATCTGCCCGAAATGGAAACCTTGCGCAAGATTGGCGCCCAGGTGCGTTTTGTGCCGATGGTGGAAAACCGTTCGACCACCAATATTATTGATGTGATCCGTCAACAGTTGTCGGCATCCGCTTCTTAAATCATGCAACAGCTGGACGCCGTGACGTTGAAAGCGCTGGCCAAAGAGCTGGCATTGTTGCTGGACGGCGCCAAGGTCAGCAAGGTGCAACATCCCAGCGCGCATGAGTTTCTGCTCACGTTTTGGGGCGGGGCGGATCGACGGCAAACCACAGACGAAGGGGAGTCGGAAAACCGGAACCTGTTCTATATTCACCTCAACCCGGAAGCACCCTTTTGCGCGCTGGTGGATAACCGGCACCGGCAAGAAACCGTCATGCACACCTTCAGCAAACCCACCGCGTTGTGCATGCTGCTGCGCAAACATTTAACCGGGGCTAACGTAACGGATATCCGAACACTGCCCGCCGAGCGAGTCATCGAGCTGGTGTTCGAGAATTTTAACGAACTGGGCAACCGGGTGCGGCTGGTGCTTTCGCTGGAATTGATGGGCAAGCACAGCAACATGATGCTCTATGACGAAGTGCAAGGCATCATCTTGGCCGTCGCGCATGGCGTCAGCGAACACATGAGCAGTCACCGGGAGCTGGCAGCCGGCTTGTCCTATGCAGCCCCTCCCAGGCCACCGGGCAAACGGCGTCTGTCTGAAATCACATCGGATGAATTTGAGGCGCTTTGGCAAAACAAACCACCGGAAGAATCGGGCGCGATGTATCTGAACCACACCCTGGCCGGGTTTGGCTTGCGGATGCTGGAGGATGTACTGGGACAAACAACGGATGCAAAGGCATTGTACTTGCGCCTGAGCGCACTGGAAGAGGGCCAGGATCTGCATCCGGCGATACAACGCGATCAAAGCATATTTACGCTGCTTGCCCCCGCACAAAAACAAGATTGGCGCTTGTATGAGCGGGTGAATGATTTGGTGGCCGACTATTTTACGGCGCATTTACGCACGGCGCGCATGCGGCGCAGAAGCCAGCAACTGCTCCAGGCTTTGGACCAACAGGATAAAAAACTGCGCCGTCGCGAAAACGAACTGGTGCCGATTTCGGATGCGGAAATCACAAGCTTGCAGAAAACCGGTAACCGGTTGCTGGCAGCCTTTAGCGCCCATGAAGTAGAAGGGCAGACACCCGGCAAAGGCGTCATCACGCTCAGCCACTATGAATCCGGCGAGCCATGGCCGATCGAAGTCGATCCGGCCTGCACCTGGGTGGAGAACGCGCAGATTTATTATCGCCGGGTCAAAAAAGCCAAGGCCCGTAAAGAGGCCTATCAACAGATGTCAGCCCAACTCACGGATGAGCAGGCCTATCTGGAAACCCTGCGTCAATTGGTTGAGCAAGCCGATCGGTTAAGCGAACTGGATGCGTTGGAGGCGGATATGATGGCCGCCGGTCTGATCCGAAAAAGCAACGTCGCCGAAGGGGGGGGAAAGAAACCGGGCGAAACCGCGGGGGTGGTGACATTGCACTCATCGGATGGTTTTGAAATGTTGCTGGGCAAAAGCGCCCAGGGTAACGACGCGATTGTCGGCAAACTCTCGAAGCCGGAGGACTGGTGGCTGCATGTGCACCAGATGCCCGGCTCGCA
>CAZXUP010000118.1:0-8332 GCA_964643815.1 uncultured Vampirovibrionales bacterium | reverse complement strand
GATTCGAATTCCCCTGGGGGTACCAAAATTTTCAAGATTAATAGCAATCCCTGAGAGCGATTTGAGCCATCAGGGATTTTCTTTTAGGAAGACAAAAAGTAATTTTGCAGTAAACACAACGGTATGCGCTTACAGAATAAAGTAAGACATAGTAATAAAGATTAACGTTGACCTGACTCAATAAAAAAGCCACCTGAAGGTGGCTAGAATATATCAACTATATAACTTCCAGTTTTTACGCCGAACCTCGCAAGGCTTCTTGCTGTATCGTCACTTCTAGCAGCTCTGCGGTCTCCTTACGAGTTTCATCTGTAATATGAGAATAGCGCAGGTACATCTCATGCGTTTTGTGTCGCATATAATCCATGACCTGCTTGGCTGGCCTGCCTTCATTCGTGAGAATCGTACCTACAGTATGCCGCATCACATGAGGGGTAACGTCCTTCGATAGCTCAGCATTTTTGCAAGCGGTCCTGAAAGCATCATCGATGCTGGTGCGATAACCGACTTTCGTGCCAAGCTTGGACGGAAACAACCATTCTTGCCCTTCAACGCAGTGACTCTTGAAATACCAGCGCAAATACTCTGCCAGTCCACTTGGAATCTCCTGAAATCCTGGACCAGTTTTGCTTTTCCAGATAAAAATACGTCGTTCTTGCAAGTGGATATGTTCTATACGGGCAGACAAGATTTCCATAGAACGCATCCCTGTAGACAAGCCCATCCGGCAGAAAAGATATAGCTGAGGGTCCAGCAACCGTGCCGCCTTGAGTAGTTTTGCGCATTCCTCGGGAGTCAGTGCGATAAGACGTTGGTTTTCACCTTTCAGCAAGCCAATTTTACGAGGTTTGTTGGTAAGCCACCCCCAGTCCAAAGCACAATTCAACAGATGGCTCAACGTTGCCAGCTCACGGTTAATAGTGCCAATAGCTGCGCCTGCTCCTTTTCTGGCCGCTTTATAACGACCGATCTCCGTTTCTGTGAGGCTAGCCAACGCTATTGAGCCAAAGAATGGCTTGAGATGATTACGGAGGTGCTGTTCCTTCTTTGTGAGGTTCTTGCCATCCGATACCCGAAGTCGTTCAAGGTATTGATCGGCTGCTTCGATAAAATTCATTGCCAACTTCCGTCCCTTTGGAAGCGATAATCTCTGTTCCCGAGCATGTGTTCTGGCTTGGGCAATGAATTCTTCAGCCTGAGTGCGGGTTACACCTTCAGATTCTTTGCCGATAACACGCTGAATGCGCTGCCCATCCACCATGAGATTCACGGCAAAGCGCCCATCGCCTTTAAGACGGGTGTACTTAATACCATTCTCAAAAATAGATGCCCCCACAGAAAGCGCGAGCATATTCGCGCGGGTAAGCCGCTCGTACTTTGCCATATTCAATTGTCCTCAAGTTAATAGCAACTCTAATTTACGTGATCAAGCTGACCAGTCAACCAACGGTCCAGCTCTTTTTGATAATAAAAAACTTTACCTCCAGCTTTCAGGTTTTTAGGTCCATGTCCTTTTACCTTCCAGTTGCGGAGGGTTTGTTCGGAAAACCCCAGATAGATAGCAGCGGATTTTGTATTCATGCGGCCATCGGGGAGGATATGGTAGCTGTGCATAATTTCTCCTTCCAGTCTCTTCTCGGAAATTAAAAAGCGGTTTCAAGGTCCACCTGAAACCCTGGCCGTCGCCGAGACTTGGGGTAGCAAGCAGCAAGGGCGAGGACGCTAGTCCGAGGAAGCCTGCGCCTTTACCCTTGCGCGCGCGAGGGAGAATCCCTTAGCTGTCCAAACATCCAAAGGGGATTCAATTCCATAACGTGCAATCAGCCGAAATGAATCCATTCCTTATTGGCGAGCCCTCAGGCTCTACCTTTTCCACTGGATGCCTCCCCTTGGTTCAGGCCTTGTTATTGAGGCAGTCTGGCTGGGCTCGCTCCTCTGTCAATGATCGGTCAAGACCTTTTCTCATTGACAGCCTCACTGTTCTCCCAACCTTGGCGCTGCCTGTCACAAGTCAGTTGAACCAAGGAGAAACACTATGTCGGAAACAACAACCAGCAAACGCATCGCCGAGTTGAACGATACATTCCGTAAGAACTTTTTAGGTGGAACTGTCATGCTCACAGTTGGAAT
The DNA here is from genome assembly GCA_964643815.1 of uncultured Vampirovibrionales bacterium. Taxonomy (GTDB): domain Bacteria; phylum Cyanobacteriota; class Vampirovibrionia; order Vampirovibrionales; family Vampirovibrionaceae; genus CAZXUP01. The sequence goes on along the minus strand of CAZXUP010000118.1, from coordinate 6,202 downwards.
TCAAGCTTTGAGCGAAGAGACACAACGCGCCGTTCTTGAGCAAGTCAGAGCGTTTAATGACTTCTCGGAAGACAACGACCCTTACGGCGAGCATGATTTCGGTTCGTTCAAATGCCAAGGCCAGCGCATCAACTGGAAAATCGACTGTGTGCCGCAGAAGCAGAAAGGAGAAAATTCATATGAATTGAAACCTTGAGCGCAAGCTCCAGGGAAGATGAAGGTAGGCCCTTCGGAGTCGGCTTTCAGGAGCGGGCTTCAAACCACCTCAAGCGGCTGTTGTAAAGAGCAGTGGTCGTGAGCGTTGAGGAAACGTCGAGCGAGACTCGGCAGGTATGAATCAGAAAGACGAATAAACCTGAACCATTGTTGACGTGTCGTAAACCAGCAAATGGCGCCAAAACCGGAGGTGAGTCGATACTCCGGGATAAGCCTACAGGCAACCTGATTACTGTGTAGGCGGTGTCCGGCATATAGATGGCGTGAGTCTGATTCGGGCTTCTCTGGGGAACTGCGGGAACCAGCGTTCTTGATGACAAGGGAGAAATCCAAGCAGCCGAAACTGCAAGGATGAGAGTACCGAGGCAAGACGTTGGGGCGGAGCAGCTTGTAGTAGCGTTGAAGTCCTTGTAATGAGGATGGAGCGAAGGGGCTGCATTTAGGCTGTCGAATTGAAATACAACTCGAAGGAGGAGGATATTTTGAGTAAGACAAAACCCTTTGCCATACCCAAAGCATTGGTGGTAAAGGCTTATGAACTGGTCAAGGCCAATAAAGGGGCTGCTGGTGTCGATCAGCAGACACTTTCTGACTTTGACAAGCACTTGAAGGATAATCTGTACCGGATATGGAATCGATTATCGTCAGGCAGTTACTTCCCGCCAGCGGTAAAGGCTGTGCCGATACCGAAGAAGCAGGGAGGTGAGCGTATTCTGGGGATCCCGACGGTATCCGACAGAATTGCGCAGATGGTGGTCAAATTGGTGTTTGAACCAATGATTGAGCCGCATTTTCATCCAGATTCCTATGGTTACAGGCCGAATAAGTCGGCACTGGATGCCATTGGGGTAACCCGTGAGCGATGCTGGCGGTACAATTGGGTGATCGAGTACGATATCAAGGGTTTGTTCGACAATATTGACCATGAACTCCTGATGAAGGCGGTCAGAAAACATACGAGCAATAAATGGGTTGTGCTTTATATAGAGCGTTGGTTAAAAGCCCCGATGCAGCTACCGGATGGGACTTTAATAGAAAGAACCCAAGGAACGCCGCAAGGGGGCGTAATCAGCCCCGTTTTAAGCAACCTGTTTCTGCACTATGTCGTTGACGCCTGGATGAGCCGAACCCATCCAACGGTCAAATGGTGTCGTTATGCGGATGACGGATTGATACACTGTCGAACGGAGCAAGAGGCTCAGCGACTTCTCGCTGAGCTGAAGCGACGTTTTGAAGAGTGCAAGCTGGAGCTGCACCCGACGAAAACCAAGATTATCTACTGCAAAGACGGACAACGAAAAGACGAGTATCTCCAGACAGAGTTTGACTTTCTGGGATACACGTTCCGGCCTCGACTGGTGAAAGGAAGCAAACGGAATCAGTTATTCGTGGGCTTCAACCCGGCAGTCAGCAAGGCGGCGCTAAAGTCGATGCGGGCATTGACGCGAGATCGGGATTACCGAAACCAGGCAGATTTGGAGTTGAAAGATATAGCAAACATGGCCAATCCAGTCCTGAGAGGCTGGCTTGCCTATTATGGGCGCTATTCTCCTTCCTCTTTGTATCCTGTGTTTCGGCATTTCAACTGTACCCTGGTTGCGTGGGCGATGCGCAAGTACAAACGGTTCCGAGGCCGAAAGACGCAGGCGGCGATCTTTTTGGAGAATATTGCCAAAAGACAGCCGCACCTGTTTGTCCACTGGAAACGTGGTATGGTCGGGGCGTTTGCCTAAAGGGAGCCGTATGAGCCGAGAGGTTCACGTACGGTTCTGCGAGAGGCCGGTGGGGAAGTTCCACCGGCCTACTCTCCACTACGATTTAGAGCTGCTGTATGGCAGTGAAGACCCGGCTGATACCAACAGGACCAAGCGGGTCTTGACGATCATGCTGGCCGAAGAGTACTGAAGCCAGTAAGCGGCCCGACTCCGAAAGGATGTCGGGCCGTTACGTCCACTTTTATTTGGTTTCAAACTCATTTTGGATGGGTGAAAGATAGTGTCTTACATGGTAGGTTGCCATCAGTATGAAGCTGGAGAGCCTGTTATGTCAGCCAACCCCGGTAAGGAAACCGTACCGATTACGTTTCGCACCGAACAGCAGAAACGAGAAGCGTTGGAGAAGATTGCTCAAAGTATGGATCGGGACCTCTCCTGCATTCTCAACGAAGCCTTGAATTGTTATTTGAATCTGTATAGCTGGCAGGTTCAACAAATTCAAAAAGGTATTGACGCGGCAGACGCCGGAGACTTCTTGAGCGACGATGAAATTCATGCCGCGATTGCCCGGTGGACACAATGAAAGTTTGCCTCTATGCGTGAAAAACGAAGTATAGAACCGCTTACAGTATAAAAATGGCCAAAGGGTCAGTCGGATTTAACGATGCAACCAGGTAGCTAAAGTGATGCCAATCATAAAGCTGGCTACTGAAACCGATATCAAGGCAGCCCAGAAAGCCACTTTCTTGGAACGGTTAATGTCCAAGCGGGCATCCACCATTTTCTGTTCAAACGTCTCCAAAAGCCGTGTCTGCATCGTATCCACGGTTTTCTGGGTTTGTGTCGCCACATAGCCAGCCGCTTCCGTCACTACTTTTGAAGCGATTTCCTTGGATGCTGCTACCTGCTTGTCCGTTGCAGCCAAAACGTGTTCTTGACCGCTTGAGAGCATTTCATTGACCTGTTTCAACTGTTCTCCAAGAACCAGTTCGTTCAAGGAAAGCGTGACCAGGATTGGGTCATTATCATCCAGCATCACGTTATGCCGCTTGGCGATTTCCAGTTTGATTTGTTGAATATCCAGCGGCATTAACCAGTCACCAAGGCCATCTGTTCAAACAGTTCATGTTTCACCATGTTCAAGCGCTGCTTGGCCATGAGTTCAAAGACAGGATTGCTTTTGACTTCATTAAAAGTGGCCCGGTGATGCAGCATCTGCACGATGTCTTGTCCAAAGGTGGCTGACGTGCGCTTGGCAATCCTAATCAAGCCTGAAACTCTAGATTTATGCTGAGTATAGGCCTTCATCTCTTCAAAAGTTTTGCCATCTTCAGAAACAATGGGACCGAAGTATTCATTCAGCCAGACAATCACTTCTGCTTGTGGGGAGATATGTTCCCCAACCGGCTTTTGATGAAGAGAAAGTAGTAGCGTATGCCCAGGAGGTGAACCGGATTATCGAAGAGGGCGGCGATCCGACCAAAATCAACCTTCAGCCTTACATTGATTTAGATGCTTTCCAGAGTGCGGATCGGGTCGAGGAACTAGTGGATCAGATGGTTCAGGCCCTCCAGGATAATGACAAGGTTATCAGTCACCCACAAACCATTGAGGAAGCTGAGAAACAATTTACCCAGACGATTTCCAGTCTGGCCGATATCAAGGATGTGTCCAAGGAAAGCCTGACGCAAACGCTTTTAAAAGACGCTGACACCATTCGGGAAGCGGGTGTTCGGGGTGTAGTGGTTTCCAATGTATTGAACGCTATCGCACGAGAGGCAGATCGGCTGGCTCCGTTGGTTAAAAACCTGGATGACGATGCCGCCAAGCAGTTATTAGCATTGCAAGAGGCGGCCTACCGGATTGTACCCGCTGATAGTCTAGTGGGAACCGAGTTAGGCCGAAGCCTCAACGCCCGGAAGATCCGAAGTACGTTTGCGAAAGATGCGGCGGAAATTCTCCAGAACCCGGAACTCGATCCGATGGCTTTGGCCGACGCCATCCAGAACGCCAAAAACACCTATGCCAAAAGCAAGACGCTTCAATTGGCATTGGATACCATTACCCGTGTCCGGGTCAACGCGATGCTATCCGGCCCCGTGACCCAGATGGTGAACATCACGTCCAACCTGTTCAAGACCGGTTTGGCTCCGTCGGAATACATTTTGGGCGGCTTGATTCAATCCACGAAAAACCTGGAAGCGGGTCAAGCATCCATCCGACAGGGATTGAGTTTGTATCGCGGCATGTGGGGAGCAATGGCCGATAGCTGGCGGATGGCCGGTTCGGCAATCCGAAACCGCCGGGGCGTGTTCCGGGGAGGAGACTTCTCCCAACTGGATGTATTCGCCGAATTGGACAAGGCCGAGAATGTTGTCACCAACGCGCAAGACGCCTTGAAATTCGCCACGCTCCAAGACCTCAAAGCCAGTAGCGAGATTATCACGCAAGCCATTGAGGAAGGCGACACCGGCAAGCTCGCGTCAATGGTCTGGAGTACCGGATTGCGAACGCTGGGCGCGGTGATTGACGTTCCTACCACGTTGCTCAATGGGGCGGACGAGTTTTTCCTGAACCTCAATGGCCGGGGCATGCTCTATTCGGAATTGACGGAGCAGGGATTAAAAGACGGCTTGGCACCCGGTAGCAAAGAATTATCCCAATTTGTTGAGGAGAGCTTTCAAAAATACTTCAGCCAAAACGGGGCACTCTTGCGAGAAGATGAAATCGGGCGACGGGTGTTCGCCTACGCCACCGACTCGAATTTCTCCAAGGCAATGACCGAAGATACGATTTTTGGGAAAGTCGGCTTGCTCCTCAAGAAAGGCTCGGAGGCGGACGGTCTATTCGGTTTCGCCATGCAAAACATCTCGCCCTTTATCCGAACACCGGTGAATTTGATTGAGGATGTATTCAACCATGTTCCGGCAGCCAACGCGATTATGAATAAAGCGGTTCGAGACGATCTGAGGGCAGGAGGGTTGCGGCAAGCCAGACGCATTGGCGAGATGGTCACGGGTTCCATGTTTTTAGCAAGCGCAGCAGGATTGGTGTCTCAAGGCCATATCACCGGTTCTGGCCCTACCAACCCACAGTTAAGAAACCAACTCAAAAAAGCCGGGTGGAAACCGTACTCGATTCGCCTCCCGGATGCTGACACCCCCGGTGGATATCGCTATTTTGAATTGGCACGATTTGAACCGTATTCCACTTACTTCACAGTCCTGGCGGATTTTATGGAAGCCCAACAAGCGGGTGAGCGTGAGGATACCCAGGAGTTTTACTCCAAGCTGGTGGGCAGCATCACCAGCAATTTAACCAGTCGAAAATACCTCACCGGCTTGATCGATACGATGGATCTCATTGGTGGGATGGCGTATGGAGACTTGGATTCCGTTGAGAAATTCACCAACGATCTGGCGGGGAGTTTTGTTCCTTCCTTGGCCAAGGGTATTCGGGAGATGCAAGACCCGCTGTATCGGGATGCCCGAAGTTTTGTCGATGCCATGCGGAACCGGACACCGTTTCTCTCCGAAAATGTCCCGGTGCAATACGATTTCCGGGGCAAGCCGTCCCTCACACCGATTCTGAGCTTGTATACTCGATCCGATATGGATGAAATCGACGTGGAAGTCTTGAAATTGTCTCAGTTGGGCGGACAGGTGGATACCATCTCAAATCGGGATCGGCGGTTGCTTTCGCAGTTCACAAGCCAGGATGGAAAAACCGCATATGAGCGACTCAGCGAATTGATGGGCGAAGTGGGTTTGCTGCATTTCCGGGAAGACATGGAGGGCAAGACGCTCACCGACACGCTCAAGGAAGTGATTCGCTCCGATGAGTATCAGGGCGCTTCTAATCCCTTTACCTCCCACGAGTTCCAAGGGCAGGGCGGTAAGGTCATGATGCTCCGTAACGAGGTTGCCCGCTACCGCGACGCCGCAATGGAGCAACTGCTTCTGGAGGGTTTCCGAAACGTTGATGGTGATGGCTTGGCGAGAGTCTTGGAAATCAAGAAGATGGTTCCCAAGGTACACACCCAGGATGACTTACAAGAATTCCAACAAGGACAAATTTCCGGGCAAGAGACAGAAGCCGATGCCTACGCGCCGATCTTCCAGTTCGGACAATAGTTTTCGAGTAAAATAGAAATAAGTTTGTGAGGAAAGCCCATGCCCGTTTGGGTAAAAAATGTTTTAACGCTGTTTGCCTTGTGTATCGCCACTTGGATCGTTATGCAGGTAGCCACCGGTGTTGCGGGTGGGGTCATG
>CAZXUP010000117.1:4599-8378 GCA_964643815.1 uncultured Vampirovibrionales bacterium | reverse complement strand
GTGCTATCTTTCATCTGGTTGAACACTTTCTGCGCATCCCACAGGGTGGTTCGTGCGGGAGCCGGGCCAGCCTCACTTTTGCCGCTTTCCGCTTTATTCCCGGTTTGTCCTACATCAGCCTTTTTAAAGTGATCCCGAATTTCCTGCTGCGTGGTAACGCCATCGCCGTTGCCATAGAAAAGATCGGCCTTTACCAATTCATCAAAATCCTTCTTAAATTCTTTGCTGTCACTATTGGTCAGCTTTGCCGTATCAATCCCGGTTTGACCCTTAACGGTCTTCTCGTTTCCCTGGGCTTTTTGCGACTGGTAATACGCCAGCGCTTTTTGCACCGATAAACCACTCATGTTCTACCTCCTACCTGCAACCTAAAATCTCTAAATCTCTACCTCTGGCAGAAAAGCAACCAGACAAAAAACTGTCTCGGAGTCCTGCTCCGGCTTTCTCTACCTGTTTCAGACAACTCATAAACCTACTACCTAAATAAAAACATTTAAAAAGACAGAATTGCCTAAACTCCAAAAAACTGCATTTCCAAGCCCTTGGATATCCATCTGATACCAAAGCCGAGAGCCTGAATTTGTCATTCCCGCGCAGGCGAGAATCCAGGCCAGCAAGCTGGCTTTAGATCGGCTTTGCTGCATCGCTAATTAATCTTGCTCTGGGTTTGTTCGCCGTTTTGGCAAGCTTTTCCTTGAATTCCCGCCTGCGCGGGAATGACAAGGCAGGAGCGTCTACAAACTCTATTCTAAGGCCAGCTTGCTGGCTAATCCCCGGCAAGAAGCCGTGCTGAATCCTGGGTGCTGAGCGTCGGCAGTGTTTCTGCTGGAACCATGAACGAATCGGCGCTTGCCAACTGCAACGGCCCCCGGAAGGCCAGCGGCACAGCATCACCCAACAACGATCCCGGTTCGATATACTCGTAAATTTCCGCCAAATTGCGCACGGCAGTCAGGCTGACCCGGCGCTGAATGTGATGCGGCCCCAACCCGGATGGGTCATCAAACCCGGCGGCGCCCAAAAGCTCTAAATAGTTGTGAATCGTCGCCTCATGGAAGTTTTTGACGCGCCGCCACTTGTGCTCGACCTCCAGGCCTTTCACCAGCTCGGGATTTTGCGTCGCAACGCCTGTGGGGCAGGTGTTGGCATGACACTGCAAGGCCTGGATGCAGCCCAGGGCAAACATCATGCCGCGGGCAGAATTGCACATATCGGCCCCCATCGCCAGCTTGCAAATAATATCGAAACCGCTGGTGATCTTGCCGCTGACGATCAGGCGGATTTTATCCCGCACATTAAAGCCAATCAGCGCGTTATGGACAAACACCAGCGCATCATCCAGCGGTGTGCCGACAGAATCCGAAAACTCAAGAGGCGCGGCTCCGGTACCGCCTTCCGCACCGTCCAGCGTGATGAAATCCGGCAGAATCCCCGTCTTCACCATCGCTTTGCAAATCGCCAAAAACTCGTGTTGATTGCCCAGGCACAGCTTAAAGCCAATCGGCTTGCCCCCCGAAAGCTTCCGCAGCCGGGCGATAAACTCCAGCAACTCAACCGGCGTTGTAAACGCCGTGTGCGCGGGCGGAGACAATACATCCTGATCCATGCCCACCAGACGAATTGCGGCGATTTCCGGCGTAATTTTTTCCTTGGGCAAAATTCCGCCATGCCCCGGCTTTGCGCCTTGAGACAACTTAATTTCGATCATCTTCACCGAATCGGTGGCGGCTTTTTCGGTAAACGCCGTTTCGCAGAACGTGCCATCCGGCTTGCGGCAACTAAAGTAACCGGTACCGATCTGCCAGATGAGATCGCCACCTGGGCCGAGATGATAGGGGCTTAGGCCGCCTTCGCCGGTGTTGTGGGCAAAATTTCCGGCTTTTGCGCCCTTGTTGAGAGCCATCACCGCATTTTTGCTGAGCGCGCCATAACTCATGGCCGAAATATTGAAGCGGGACGCATCATACGGCTGGGCGCAATCCGGCCCGCCAACCTTCACCCGGGAGGCTTCCTCGGTTGGCTTTTTGGGACTTAACGAATGGTTAATCCAGTGATACCCAACCGCATAAACGTCTTTTTTGGTGCCAAAGGGGTGGGTATTCAGTTCATTCTTGGCTCTCTGGTAAATATTGGAGCGCGTCATACGGGCAAAAGGCGTGCCATCAATGTCCGACTCCACAAAATACTGGTTGATTTCAGGCCGAATGGATTCCATTAAAAAGCGAAGATGGCCGATGACGGGAAAATTTCGCTTGATGGCATGGCGTGTCTGGCGGACATCCGCAATTCCCCGGACGATCAGGGGTAGAACAATAATATAAGCGAACCGGGCCGCCGGAAAAAAGCAGGCGATGCCTTCAATGGCAACAACAGAACCGACAGAAGCGGCATAAAAAATTTTTCGGATGGGGAGATGACCGAACATGCGCGTGCCTACGTCCAAAGACTGCTCTTTACCACACAGGGTAGCAGCTCTCCGCAATCGCCTCATCCTGCAGGTGAATGACGGAGACACGCGAGCATGGTCGAGTTCGCTGTCACACACCGTTGTGGCAGGCCATCCCCAAACAGGAAGAGACCCCGGCGGAAGCCAAGGTCTCCTCTAAATATCCGACACCTAGCGCCGACTGATAATATAGCGGTCCAGGTTGCCTTTCATTGCGCGATACTCTGACTGGGCCAGACGAAGACGACGCAGTTCCTCATCATAGACACGGGTGTTGGTGCGCTTCTTCCGTCTCAAGTCATCCACACGGGCCTGCAGCCGGTTGACCAGATTCTCTTGGCGGTTCAGCGCTTCCCGCAACCTGTCTGCGCTCCGGCTGTCGTAGCGATTACCGTTATTGTAGCGCCGGACATCATTGCAACGCGGATCGTTTCCGTTCCAGCGGGCGTTGGGATTACCCCAGTTTCGATAATTTTGGCCCTGAACATTTTTGACTTGGACATTTTTGACCTGGTAATTGGTGCGGCCTTGCAAGCCCTTGACATAATCCCGGCGATCATCCGCCCAAGATGCCGTTACACCCACCGTTCCTGCGAACAGCAAGGTGAGCATCCCCCAAGAAACCAATCGTTTCATCGCCTTAACCTCCTCATACAACAAAGCTCAACAAAATCATGCCTCCCTCGGCACTTCTGGATTGAATACGCTCCCGCTTCCCACTAAGTTTCAGAAATTTTTTTTGAAACTGAAACCTGTTGCAACGCATCAATCAGCGACGGCGATTCCGATCATTTCTCTCCTGGCGGCATTGGCTTTCATCACCACCCGAACCACAGATATCGTTGGAACGATCCGTAATTTCGCCGGGTGCTTCGCCCACACCGGCTGATGTTCCGGCTTCATTTCCATAAGCGCCCACCGCCGAACCCAAGGCAACGGATGTACTGTTTTGCCTGCTGCCAGGGCCCTCAACGATGGTCGCAACCGCCTCGTCCATTTCTCCGGTGGATTGACCAACACTCATGGCCATTTCCACCTTGCGGGTAATGGAATCAATCCGATCCGACTCGTTGGCGATGCGCTGCTGCAAGTCCGCAGTTAGAGCCGCAGGGTTGGCCGCAAAGTAAGCCCGCAAATCAGCTTCTTTCGTATTGAACTGACCTAAAGCCCCCTTCATGGCTGACACGGCGCTATTGCATGCCGCAGACGGCTGAGCGCAGTTTGAAAGAACATTATCCGCAAGATCACTGATATCGTGACCATTCAACGAAAGCTTGGTGACGCGATCTTCTACCGTCTCTTCAACGGCTTCTTTCACTTCAATTTCACCGTC
>CAZXUP010000117.1:1248-4589 GCA_964643815.1 uncultured Vampirovibrionales bacterium | reverse complement strand
TCTTGCCATTGGCAGCTTTCACTTCATTCCCACCGGTACCGACAACCTGCACCGTTGCCTCATTGCGGCTTGCTCCGATTTCAAAGCACTTGTCACCCTGCAGGCAAACCTTACCGGTATTATCGCCATCCAGCGCAATGGACTGCTGGGCGCCGCCCACGTTGCCATCCGTCACCACCAACTGTTCGGTCGTTTTGGAGTTGGCAACCGTGTTGCCCATATCCGCCTTGAGATTGACAAAAACACTATCCATACCCGAGCCAATCGCCATCACCGCGGTTATGCCAATCACCAGCAAAAGGCATGCAACAAAGCCATACTCAACATACGCGTGCCCGTGACGCTTTCCCATGCTTCTCTTCTCCACAGCAAAGCTTCCTTGATAATAAGACTTCGACTATCGCGGAAGAATCTTGAGCTTTGAACCAAAAACACGGTTACATTTCTTCATAATACGTTTAAAAAACAGCCGGGAAGGGTTGCCCTTGCGACATCCGTCGTCTCGGCGCACAAGCGCCGCCATCCCTCTTCAAGCCAAAGCCCCAAGCCCAAAACATCGCTGGCGTATTATGATAGAAGAGTTATTCTGAAATGGTTCTCAACGGATTGCCTTTGCCATCAAGCTTTATGTCTAACGCGTCTCCAAAATCCCGGACACTGAAAGCCGCCCGACGGGTATTTGCCCTGACCCTGGGCTTCAACCTGCTGGTTTCCGTCAGCAAACTGTTCTGGGGCTACCAGACGAACACGCTCAGCCTGACGGCGGACGGGTTTCACTCGTTACTGGATGCCGTCGCCAATGTGGTAGGCATTATCGGCCTGAGCTACTCGATGAAGCCCGCGGATCACGATCATCCTTACGGGCATCGAAAATTTGAAGCCATCGCCTCCATTATTATCTCGTTTTTTATTTTTCTCACCTGCTTTGAGATTGCCAGTCATGGTATCCAGCGCATGCTAAACCCTGGCAGCAATCCACCACACATCACGCCCATCAGCTACCTGATTCTGGGTGTTACTTTGCTGATTAACCTGTTCGTCAGCTGGTATCAAAATAAAAAGGGCCGAGAACTAAACAACGACTTATTGCTGACCGATGCCCGGCATACGATGTCGGATTGTCTGGTGTCCTTCTCGGTGATTGCTTCGATGGTAGCGGTGCAGATGGGCTACGCCTGGGCTGACACGGCTCTGGCCCTGATTGTGGCGCTGATTATTTTAAAGGTGGGTTTCGATATCATCATGCTGCATTTAAGCGCTCTGACTGACGAAGCAATTCTGGATCCTAATAAAGTGCAACAGCTTGTGTTGAGCGTGCCGGGCGTGCTGGATTGCCATAAAATCCGCAGCCGAGGCATGTCGGATCATATCTTTATCGATCTGCATATCCAGGTAAACCCGGAATTGACCGTCAAAGAGGCGCACCAGATTTCGTACGCCGTGGAAGAAAAGCTGGAAAATGCCTTTGAGGGACGAGTCAGTGAGGTACTGGTGCATATCGAAGAATATGAAGAGTCCGCCGGTGTCCTTTCGAAAACCGGACACAGAAACTAAAATCGTTTCGGATTTTCCGATGCCAGCCTCAAGTTCTTTTCAAATCCACCGATACTCTATTTTGTAAGCAAAAAGAGAAACGTCATTTTTTTCAGGCCGGGCGTCAAACTTCAGCAACGCCCAAGGCTTTTGGGACATAGTCATAGGTCTGCAAATCCGGTCGAGGTTAGCCTCGGTCGGATTTGCCAATTGGAGACATTTAAAAAAATGTGGAATGGCAGTTTTAGTTATCTGATGCCGGCGCGCCGAACCGCTCCGGCATCAGATGGCAATCATGATATCGAGTTCGCCCTGACGGTTCCGGACATCCACCGTGACCGATTTGTTCGCCCGGCGAAACTCCAGATCGACCACCGCCTGTCCCACCCGCAGGTTGTTGACTTGCAGGTAATTCAATTCGGCAGGCAAACGGGGCGCCCGAATGGAGAGTGTCCGACGTTGGGCATCAGGCACTAGATTCAGCAATGACTGAATAATGGAATACATCGCCGCCGCAGACCATGCCTGTGGCGAACAGGCCACCGCGTAGCGAACAGGCGGATCGTCCTCCTTGCCTTCTTCTTTTCGGAAACCGCAGAACAGTTCGGGCAGGCGACGATAAAACATGTGGCGCGCCGACTCAAACAAGCCCGTAAACACCCGCTCTGCCAGATCGGGCCGGTTCATCGCCGCAAAGCCCCGCGCAATCAACGCATTGTCATGCGGCCAAATCGATCCGTTATGATAACTCATCGGGTTGTAGGCGATGGTATTGGAACTGAGCGTTCGGATTCCCCAACCGGCAAACATGTCGGCAGCCATCAAGCGGTTAATCACTTTTCCCGCCTGGCTCTCGTACAAGATACCGGTTTCCAGGCAATGCCCCGGATTGGAAGCAACCGTACGATACTGCTTGCCCTTGTCATCCAGGGCCAACGCGCAATATTCAAATTCATCCATCCAGAACTCCCGGTTGAAACGACGCCGCAAATCCTGGCACTCCTGCCGAAGACGCTGGCGAAGCGCACGGTCATCCAACACATCGGCCAGCCGGGCCATACGACTTTTGGCCATATACACGTAACCCTGCACTTCCGACAACGCCACCGGTGGATGTGCAATCGCCCCCCACTCATCCATCACGCTGTCATGCGAATCCTTCCAGCCTTGCTGCAAAATACCCCGCTCGGAACCAGTCAACGTATACGTCAAGTATCCAATCGGAAACCGTTTCAGGCTTTCGTCAATCCAGGCCATCGCACGTAACGCCGTCGGCCATAAGTCGCGCAAGGTTTCCCGATCATAGGTCCACAAGAAATATTCGTACAACGTGATAATCCAAAGTGGCGTCGAATCGACGCTGCCGTAATACGGCGTATGCGGAATTTCACCGAGGCGCGCCAATTCGCCCACCCGCAATTCATGCAAAATTTTTCCCGGTTCTTCATCTTTTTCGGGATTATGTTCCTTGCCCTGGTACTTGGCCAAAATCCGGAGCGATTCTTTGGCAATCGACGGATTAAACGGCAAACAGAAACGAGAGGTAATCAGGCTATCCCTCCCAAATAAAGCAACGTACCAGGGGATGCCCGCCGCCACGTAACTGCCCTCATCCGTGTGCGTCGTCAACATCCGAATATCTTTTTCGTTGCGAGACATCATCTCGTTAAAATCCGCATTGTCGGAAATGAATGTCGCCGTGTCATGATGCATTTTTCGCGCACGAAAATTAAGATGCGCCAACGCCTCATCCATGCCCGTCACCGTCGGCTCGATGATTCCCGCGTTCATCAGACGATCATTGATGA
>CAZXUP010000117.1:0-1238 GCA_964643815.1 uncultured Vampirovibrionales bacterium | reverse complement strand
AATCTCGTAATTAAAATTGACGGGTTCTCGCGGCTGCAACAATAACCGGTAAACCACCGTCGGAATTGGCATGTCATCAAACAAATCCGGTTTGAGATCCACAAAGCGGATACCCGTTTGCAAGTGGCGATCACTTAAATCGGTGCAGGAAAAAACCAGGACCGGATTTTGCCCGCTCGTATCCAGAATCGGCGGACGCAACGGTGGGCGCTCAATCTGGACAATGCCCCGGATATCAAACATGTCTCGAAAATCTGCGCTAAACGTGAGCGATAATTCCAGATACACCGGGACGGGCGCATAACTGATCAACCAGTACCGTTCAAACTGGGTGCCATACAAAACCGTCTCCCGCTTTAACTGGATGATCTCCGGGTTCAGCGTCACCGGCTCCCCCTGGTCGGTCGTTGTTGAAATGGGACCGTTGGTAAACACAATGGTGGACATGTATCCCATCTCGGTGGATGACAACAGTGGAATCGGATCGGTGCCATGCAGCTTGATTTCAAAACCGCTCAAAAAACGGGTATCAAGGTGATACAACCCAAGGCCGGACGTGTTCTCGTGCGAGATGTTACCCTGGAAGTCATCCACCAGGTACAAGTGGTTATGCTTGATGGTTCGGTTTCGGGAAATAAAATCTTCAGGTTGCTTGATTTGCATAAACGTCACTTCCCACTCAGACAATTAGAGTTAAAAATGCACACAGGCTGAAGGCCTACCGGTTATGGACCCAGATAAAAGTCTGACCGATGGGAATCCAACTTGGAGGCAGGCAATGTCTCCTCCAGGGATGCGGACAGAATGGAGGCTGCGGGGCTGGCCTTGCGTGCGGATGCGGAAGACTTGCCCATTCCGCTGCGTCTCATTTCCGCCACCCGGGTGGGCGTCAACATCGCTTCTATCGTAGAAGCAGAAACAGGCCCGGCGGCTTTTTCGGCAAGCTGCGCATACAAATGCAAATGCTCATCCACCATCCGTTTCACCGAAAAGCGTTGTTCCGCCGTTTCCCGAACGCATCTGCGATCATAAGCCCTGTAATTCCGAACCGCATCAATCAACTCTTCCACCGTGTCGGCGACATAACCGCTAATGCCATGATCAATCACTTCCGGAATCGAGCCGTCTCGCAACGCGAACACCGGCGTTCCACACGCCATCGATTCAATCATCACCAGGCCAAAGGGCTCCGGCCATGTGACGGGGCACAATGTCGCCGCCGCATCGCGCAACAGTTC
>CAZXUP010000116.1:8260-8467 GCA_964643815.1 uncultured Vampirovibrionales bacterium | reverse complement strand
ACGGTTCTGGCCGTGGCAAGTTGGCTAGTCCTGAAACCGGCGATGCTGTTCTGCCTGGTTATTTTCACCATTCCTTTCACCGAGCGGCTTCGGATGTTGCCGGTCAGTTTTTCCATCAACGAGCTGCTGTTGTTTTATTGTGCCGCAGCCGTGGCCTTGCATCTGTTTTTAAGAAAGCAGGAGGTAGATTTCCGGACACCGATTGAC
>CAZXUP010000116.1:3271-8250 GCA_964643815.1 uncultured Vampirovibrionales bacterium | reverse complement strand
GGATAGCAATTTTGGCCGGTATGTTTTTTCTGGCGGGTTTCTTTTCGGAGAGTCCGTCCGGGATGCTCGGATTTTTCAAATGCCTGGAAGCGTTTCTTGTGTATTACATGGTCATTTACTTTATCCGGACACGGCAGTTGACGCGAGCCCAGATGTTGAGGGCGCTATTGTTTGCAGGGCTTTTTCAGGCAGGTCTGGGACTGTTTCAGTCGTTCACCGGCATCGGTTCCGATTTCCAGTCAAGCCGTGGCTACCTGGGCTACCTGGGTTTGAATTCCAGCCGGGTATGGCATGGAAAAGGAACGACGTTTCACTTTAATACCCTCGGCAATCTGCTGACGACAACCTTTTTATTCTTCTTGCCTGTCTACTTTTATTTGCTTCGACGTAAAAAATGGGCTTCTTTCCTGGGCGCTGTTTTGTTGCTAGGCATCATTACAACGTATTCTCGCGGTAGCGTTTTAGGCTTGAGTGCCGGGTTGTTGTTGTTTTTCGCGGCCATCCAGCAAAACTGGAAGCGCGCGGCCTTGATTGCGGGTTCGGTTTTATTGTTTGCGATTCTGCCAGCCGCCCTGTTTTTTGGAAATTCCTCGTATGCGCAAACCCTTAGTTTTTCCGAACGACTGTACATCTGGCAAGTTCCGTGGGCCGCAATTACAAGCAGCGATAAAGCCTTCTGGCTGGGTTCCGGGCTGAATTCTTACCAGGTGGTTGCATGGCCGTTCATTCCGGCTTCCGTGCCCATGGAGGAGTATCATAACTGGTTTGCCCATAACATGTACCTGTTGGGGATGGTGGAGTTTGGCTTGATCGGCACATGGATTCTATTTACTTTTCTGTTGGTTATGATGTTGAACGCCTTAAAGACATTTAAAAGCCATAAAGGGCTGATTGGCACGCTTGGCTTGTCGGTTGGCATGGTGATTATCATGATCTTCTTTGTCAGCATTTTTGATCATACATTGTCGACGCCGTATTCTAAAGTGTTTTTGTTCCTATTGCTTGGGTTATTGTATGTCCAGCGCAGTTCCATTGCTAAAAAATACCCATTACGGGTTTAAAACCAACGTTTTAGTCAGAAATCTTAGCATTTCCTTTGTCGAAAATGTGGTGACAAAGGGGCTAAGCTTTTTCACTATTCTGGTATTAACCCGAATGTTAGGCCCAGAAGATTACGGGAAGTATTCTTTCGTTTTTGTGATGGTGGCGTTATGCAGCGCCTTGTTTGATTTCGGCATGGAAAATACGGCGGTTCGCTTTGCCTCGAGGGACAAGCGGAAGCTGAATATTATTTTCGGCATGTACTTAATGGCAAAACTGGTTATTCTGACTCTGCTGGTCCTGTTTATCCTGCTGGCTGGAAAATGGGCCTTGGGGTTGATTGGGAAAGGACAGATAGAGCACTATATTCCGTTTGTGATTGTCGGTCTGATCGGCGAATCGTTGTACTTTGTGAACGATACCTATCTGCAAGCAGCCCAGGCTTTCAATGTTCGGGCAATACTGAATATTTTTCGATACAGCGCCTTGTTTTTGTATGTTGTCATGTTGATGGGGGTCGGTAAAGTGACGCTGGATCTGGTTCTGTATGTTTATTGCATTCCGATGTTGTTTTCGCTTCTCTTCTTGAAACGGTATCTCATATTTATTAAAAGCTACTTGTCAAGAAGTCTGGGTCACTCTTTCGTCAGGGAGATCTTAAAATATGAGCAATGGATGTTTGTTTACTCCATTGCCGGTAACTTGTTGGGACGGATCGATTTTATTATTTTAGGTTTCTGGGTCGGATTTCAACAGTTGGGGATTTATAATGCGGCGGTCCAGTTGTGTGCAGTGGTTTCCTTCTTGCCGCTGGCCTTTGGCAAGGTGTTGCTGCCTGTGCTGTCGGAGTTGAGAGCGCGGGAAATATTTATTTCGACCGGGAAAATTATACAGGGGACGGCAAAATTGGCTGTGCTGGCCATGATCCTGATTCCTGTTACGTCATGGGTGGTTCCGTGGTTGCTGGGAAGCGAGTACGCGGCATCTGTCTCGGTGCTTCAAATTTTACTGCTGGCGTTTATTATCAGCCTGTTGATTATGCCGTATGAGCAGGCGCTGTACTCTTTAGGAGAACCCAAGATCATGTGCCTGTGCCGTTATCTTCAATTAACCCTGATTATCACTTTAAGTGTCTTGACGATTCCAATCCTGGGTATCTACGGAGCCGCGCTATCATCCTTACTTGGGCGACTTTTGTATTTGCTTCTGATTCGTCTTTATTACCGGAATTATGAAAGCAGGCTGATGTATTTGGCGGAGGTGAACTTATGATGACAAATCGTCCTCACGTGATGCAACTGGTATCGTCATTGGAGGTGGGTGGCTCTGAAAAACTGCTGTTGTCTTTTCTGTCTGCTTGCCGCCAGAGTAACCGGATGGATTACGTGGTTGTGATCATGAACCAGGATATTAATCCGACGATGTGGCGGGAGTTACAAGCGTTGGGCTATCCGGTGTATTGTTTGAAACGCCCACGAGGACACTTGCACCCCAAGTATCTGTTGCAGCTTTTGCGTATTATCAAAACGCATCAGGTTGAACTGATTCACTCTCATAATCGTGGCAGCAAGCTTTGGGCGGTGCTTTGCAAGCTGTTTACTAAAAACCTGAAGCTGGTGTTCACGATTCATGACACGATATCCGTTCCGAGGTGGTCTGCAAGACAACTTTGGCTGCATCGCCACTGGATTGACATGAATATTGCGATTTCCAAGGCTGTATCCGGGCAGTGTGAAGCAATTGGCCTCAAAAATTACAGGCAAGTTTATAACGGAATTAATCTGGATAAATTTAAAAATGAGAATCGAAGCGCCTTGTGTAAAAGGGTTGATCAGCATTCTTTTGAAGAGAGGCCATTGCGTATTTTACAGGTGGGCCGAATGGAGCTTCGCCTGAAGGGACAGGATATTTTGGTAAAGGCGATACAACTCTGCAAGGAAAATGGCTTGAATGTTCATGCCACGCTGATGGGCGGTGTTTATCATTATAATCAGGCAGATTTTTCATATCTTCGATCGCTCGTTACGAACCTGGGATTGGAGCGTGAAATTTCATTCCGGATCAATAGAACCGATGTTCAGGAACAGTTGGCGGGAGCGGACTTATTTATTATGCCGTCTCGTTTTGAAGGGCTTGGGCTGTCGATACTGGAGGCGATGGCGGCAGGAGTCCCTGTCATATCCAGCAATTCGGACGCACTTTGCGAGTTGGTTCAGGAGGGGTTGACCGGACATTTATTTGAAAAAGAAAAACCGGAAGGTTTGTACGGAAAAATTCGGCTGCTTTATGAAAATCCGAAGATGGCTGATTTTGCCAGAGAAAAAGCGCTTTGTTTTGTACAAAACTTTAATATTGATGGCATGGTCATGCAGTATGATGCCCTGTACGAATCGATGATGATGCATTCTGGTTTGTCTGCCTGGAATACAGAGGAGAGGAGATTGACCGATGGGCTGCCTGTTTGATCTGAATTGCTGGTTGAAGCGGCTCTATAGACAGGGGCCAAACTTCTATAAGTACCTGAGAAGCCTGGAAGCTTCAATGCGCTTTTCTGGGGAGATATTGGAAAAATACCAGAATTATCATCTGCGACGGATGATTTGGCATTGCTATTTTAATGTGCCTTACTACAGAGATTTATTTCGCAGAGAGGGCTTGCAGCCAGAAGATGTTGCTTCCAAATGCGACTTGAACAAGCTGCCTTTTCTCGACAAGAAAACCGTGAATGACAACTATGATAAATTGATTTCAAAAGGCCACCAAAATTTCTTGTGTCATGTCGGCTCAACCAGTGGCAGCACGGGTAGCCCTGCACGATTTTTGAGGGATTACAACGCCATTAACTTTGAAAATGCGGCAGTCTGGCGACATTGGCGAGCTCCGGGGATTGTGGACAGAAACGAATCACGTTGCGCGGTGATATTATCGTTCCGGCCAGCAAGAAAGAGCCACCGTTCTGGAAGTATAACCCCGCCAATAAAGAGCTTTTGATGTCGGGTTATCACCTTTCTTATGGCAATAGCAAGGCTTACATTCAACAAATCCTGACGTTCAAGCCAGAAATTCTTTACGCTTATCCTTCCACCGCGTATTTGTTGGCCAAGTTTTTCAAGCTCCACCGGATCGATTACCGGTTTGATGTGATTTTTACATCGTCTGAAGCATTGCTGCCTGACACCAAACATTTTATTGAAGATGTTTTTAATACACGAGTGTGTGATTGGTATGGCCAGGCCGAGAGAGTCGCTGCGATTAGCCATTGCGCGAAAGGGGCCTATCATATTCAAGAGGATTATTCATTGGTGGAGCTGCTGCCGGGTGATTTTTCCTATGAGCTGGTTGGCACTCAGTTATTCAATTTCGTAATGCCGCTATTGCGTTATAAAACGAATGATCATGTCGAGATTTCAAGCGAGCCTTGTGTTTGCGGATCGGCATTTCGTGTGGTGAACAGGATTTTGGGGCGGGATTACAGTTATATTCTCACTCCGGAAGGATACCGGATTTCGATTACGAATCACATTCCGAGAGGGGTGGATAATTTATTGGAAACTCAATTTTACCAGGATACGCAAGGCGAGCTGGTGCTGAAAGTATTGACGAATGGTTTTTTTACGGAAAAAGATCGTTTGCAGTTGGTAAAAAATACGAAAGAGCACACCTCTCCAGGTATGAAGGTGATTGTTGAAGAGGTGGATGAGCTTCCTCGCGGTCCCAATGGCAAATTTATCAGCATTATCAACAAGCTGGAGGAGTCTCAGAACTGATATGAAAACCTTAACGCTTCTTGACTCCAACCGTGATTTGCATCCATCCTGCTTAACATTTCAAGCGGTTGAAACCGCATTGAATCGCTTGCAGCTTTATGTGAAATCCATGAATTATGAAGGCGCCGATCCGTTTGATGCGCTCAACAGCCGACTCTTTCAATCCACACC
>CAZXUP010000116.1:0-3261 GCA_964643815.1 uncultured Vampirovibrionales bacterium | reverse complement strand
CTACCATTTTGATTGGCAGGCGCGCGCATTCTATGCGCCAGTCGGTACGCCAAACCTGGTGACCTCCGTGTATGTGGGTCGTGCGTTCCTGCAATACTACAAGTGTTTTAAAGACGATACGGCCTTGACGGCAGCCTTGGCCATTGCCGATTTTATTGTGTCGGAGCTGGTCCAGTTTGAAAATCGGGAGTGGCTTTGCTTTCGCTATATTCCCGGAGAGGATGCACGGGTTCATAATGCCAATCTGCTGGGGGCCGCCTATTTGTCCGAATGTTTGCCTTATTTTCCGAAAGGAGAGCGGGATGATCTGGAAAACAAGATTTTGAAATCCGCCCGTTTTTCGATCGCCGATATCCAGTTGGATGGCTCCTGGCCGTACGGTACGTTATATTTCCATCGCTGGGTGGATAATTTTCACACGGCATTTAATATCGAGTCTTTGATGACGATCCAGCAGAACCTGAAAACCAAGGCGTTTGATGCCTGCCTGGGAGAAGTCATTGATGTTTACTTATCAAACCTGTTCTCGGAAGAAGGCTGCCCCAAGTATTACAATCATCAGCTTTATCCGATTGATGTGCATGTGATTGCCGAGTCCGTTGTCCTGATGAATCGACTTAGAAAAAGCGAGGCGCTTGGCACATTTGAACGGGTCGCTGTCATTGAACGGGCTTTACTGGCGCTGGTTCTCGAATTTCAGGATAAGCAAGGCTTTTTTTATTACCAGAAACGAAAAGCGGGTTGGAACCGGATTTCGTACATGCGTTGGGGACAGGCCTGGATGTTTTATGCCTTGTCGGGTTACGCTGCAAATCACTGATTCTGAAAACAAAATAACCCTGTCCGGAAACTCCGCTCCTGAAATTTGAAGCTGGAACATCCAGACAGGGTGGTTCCCTCGTAGCGTTTTTCCCTTGATGTGATGCCAGTCTAAGCGGTGTCCATGCCTTTGAAAACCACCGGCAATGTCTTGAAGATAAGTTTCAGATCCAGCAGGATGTTCCAGTGGTTGATGTATTGGCAATCCATCCCGACCACGGTATCAAATTCCAGAACCTTGGAGCGTCCGCTGACCTGCCAGATGCCCGTTAAGCCGGGCAGGGTAGAGAATCGGATATGATGCCATTTTTTGTATTGCCGCACCTCTCTGCTGAGCGAGGGGCGCGGGCCCACCAGACTCATATCTCCTTTCAGGACGTTAAATAACTGTGGAAGCTCATCAATACTGTATTTTCTGATAAAGCGACCGATTCGTGTGACGCGGGGGTCGTTGAACATTTTGAACATGGTGCCGTTCGTTTCATTCTGATCCAAGAGTGTGTGCAACAACTGATCCGCATCCTGTCGCATGCTTCTGAATTTGTACATCTCAAAGGTCTGTCCATGGAGTCCAACCCGCTTTTGTTTGTAGATGACAGGGCCTTTGCTGTCGAGCTTGATTAAAATGGCGACCGTGGTAAGCAAGGGCGACAAGCAGGCAATGCCACCCAGGCTGAGAGTGATATCCAGCGCCCGCTTTAATTTCCATTGCAGTGGTTTTCTCTTCCTGAGGTTAAACTCTTCCGACAAAAAGATGGGTTTTGCCCTGTCTATCGGTTTGACTGGCAACGGTTCTTTTTTTTCATGTTTCTCAAGCAAAAAATCTTTAATGTCCCTTTTTTCAAGGGATTGGATTTCTTCAAGCACCTCTTGTTTTGGAAAACTCTGAATTGACACGCCTCTTCCTCCTGTTTGGAGATTCGCCATGCAGACAGGCTGAACCAGTTGTCCTGATTCACTCCCTCCAACCTTTGATATGAGTTTCTGATGAACGATTGGTTTTTGTGTTTGTCTACCGTGTGCTACAGAGTATGAAAAACCCGCGCTCGGGAAAATAACCTATGTGTTTAAAATACACGTCTCCATTGGTATAGTTGTTCTCCTTCCAGGCAAGTACCCTTTCCGGCGCGATTGCGCGTGTTTTCTACGATGAGGCTATCGGAAGCTCTGCTTTGGATACCGGTTTTTGCTTATATTTTCAATGCCTGAGCTTGCCAAGGACTAAAAAAATCCATATCATATCTCAGGAGTGGATTACTCAGACGATTCTATTGTTCCCCATAATGTAGGGTTTATTGAAGGTCGATGTTAGAGAAAGTAACCTGTGGCGCTTTCGCCGCCAGGAGGTTTTGATGCAGATTCGTTTTGTAAAATCTATCGCGTTTTGTACACTTACAGGGCTTCTTGCCGCTTCCATCACTTCAACGCAAGTGTATGCGGATGACAGTTGGGGTGCAATCCTGAAGCCGTTGATGAAAGAGGTGATTATTCCCGGCGCCTCCAGGGGCGTCAAAATATGGATGGAAAGAAAGAACATTAAAAGCCAGGACGATGGTGTTTCTCCGCCGTCAGACTGGGACCAGATGTCCAGCCCGCCCAGTGAGGATGTGACAATCTTTCCGCCGCCAGAGGAGCCGATGTACTCGGAGCCGATAGAAATGGTGATTATGGCGGGCGAAGGTTCCGATGCACCGCCACTGCCACCGCCGGATCCTGTTTTCACACCATAGTTGTTCAGAGTCTTCCCACGCGTCGTTTTTTTAATTTCCACTTTAATGATAAGAGAAGGTGGAAGCGAAACAGCGTTGTGTTTTCAATTGTGAACGATTTTGTATTTTTTTAGAATCTTGAAGTGCGTTGCTATTGATGTGCGATGATAAAGCACTTTTGAATAGTCGTGCATGGTGCTTTACAATTGGATTTTCGACGCATAGCCGCTTTCCGGCTGTTTAAACGAGCGTTATTTAACTTGTTTTTTTCAGTGTATAGTCTATCGACGCGCCGCGATGTAACCAGTCGGGGGATGTTCGCCCTATTCGTTTCGATAACAATCCATATCGATGAGTAGTGATACAGAGTAGTAACATCGATTACTTGATTGTGAGGTCTGTGCGATGAAGTCATTTGCTTGCCGTTATTGCGGTAGTCTGGAGTTGAGTACAAAAGAGGTCAATATTTTGTGTGTCAATGCCAAAACCATGAAAATTGCCTCTTCGGAACGCGTGTGTGAATTGGAGTGTATGCGTTGCGGATGGCATGATGCGATTACAGCGTTTCCTCAAGAACGCCTTGCATTTGCCCCGGCTTAGTCAAATAAATGAGTCAATAAAGAACATATTGCGAAAGAAAGATTCTGATTTCCGGATTGGTTATATAAAAAGAGGCCACAAATTGTAGCCTCTTTTTATTTTGGAATCGTGCTTTATTCCTTGATAATAGTGC
>CAZXUP010000115.1:8077-8490 GCA_964643815.1 uncultured Vampirovibrionales bacterium | reverse complement strand
CGGTTCGATTACGAATTTACCGTAAACGGAACCGTCGGAATCGGTGGTGGTGTTGACGCATTTGATGTTCAGCTGCTGATCCATATGAATTCTGTCGCTCCAATTCAATGCTTGTAGGAATAATAACAGGCTTATCGGGAGTAGAACTCGATAATGAGCGCTTCGTTGATGCTCTGATCCAGGTCTTCCCGTTGAGGCAGACTTTTGAATTTAACCACCATGTTGTTTTCATCCGCTTCAAGCCAGTGCGGAACCAACGGGGTGTGGTGCGGGTTGGCTTCCTGCAGTTGCTTGAGAACCGCTCTGCTTTTTTCACGGACGGTCAAAATATCGCCCGGTTTCATTTGGTAAGAGGCGATGTCCACTTTGTGGCCGTTCACTTCCACGTGGCCGTGGTTGACGAACTGGCGGGC
>CAZXUP010000115.1:0-8067 GCA_964643815.1 uncultured Vampirovibrionales bacterium | reverse complement strand
GGAAGCCGGCGTCGAGCAGACGGGTGCCTGCGGCGGCGAGAAGGGACGGCGGCATTTGCCCCAGCACGCCATTGACGCCGACCTGCGGACGGGTGGTTGCCAAGCCGGAACGATACAAGATGTTGTCCAGGCGGCATTCCAACAGTTGCAGCAAGATGGTGCCGGTCACGCCCTGTTTGCGGACAGCGCGGTCATAGGTACGGCGAAACTGCTTTTCAAGCAGGCCATACGTGCGGCGGACTTTTTGTTTCTCAGCCAACTGACCGGCATATTCGGACAGTTTCTTGCGGGCCGCGCCATGTTGACCTGGCGGGGTGGTCCGTTTCATGCGGCCAGCTTTGGGGCTGATGTCCAGAACGGTACCAGCTCTGCGGCTTTGCTTGAAAATAGATTCGCGATATCGAGCCAAAGCGGGAACTCCTTTTTATGGGTTTTTCGGGATTAAACTCTACGACGCTTGGGAGGACGGCACCCGTTGTGAGGAATCGGGGTGATGTCCTTGATGAGGGAAATTTCCAGGCCAGCGACTTGCAGCGCACGGATGGCGGTTTCACGACCAGCACCCGGTCCGCTGACCAGAACTTCCACGGAACGCATGCCGTTGTCCATTGCCTTTTTGGCGACGGATTCGGCGGCAGATTGGGCGGCAAACGGCGTGCCTTTGCGAGCGCCTTTAAAGCCCTCGGAGCCGGCGCTGCCCCATGCAACCACGTTGCCTTGCGGATCGGTGGCGCTGACGATGGTGTTGTTAAAGGTGGACTGGATGTGGACCACGCCCTGAAGAATATTCTTCTTCTCTTTACGTTTGGGTTTACCGGATTTTTCAGCCATTGTGGTTCTGTATCTCCATTTAGAGCTTGTGAATCGTTTTCAACGGAAAGGTGTTAAAAATTTGTTAAACAGGGGTCTTGAGTGAGAATATCCTGATATTGAGTGTTTTTATATCGCTACGCCTTTTTCTTCATCGGCGCGGAACGCTTGCCGCGACGGGTGCGGGCGTTGGTTTTGGTGCGCTGTCCGCGAACCGGCAGACCCCGCTTGTGGCGGTTTCCGCGGTAGCTGTTGATTTCGATGAGGCGCTTGATGTTCAGGCTTTCGGAACGACGCAGATCGCCTTCCACCTGATAGTTACGCTCAATCTCTTCTTTCAGCGCGTTGATTTCGCTCTCGGTCAGGTTATCGGTCCGTTTGTCGGGATTAATACCGGTTACCTTGAGAATTTTGCGGCTGGCCGACAGGCCAATGCCGTAGATATAGGGAAGTGCATAGAGCAACTTTTTGTTACGGGGGAGGTCGACTCCGACGATTCTAGCCATTGGGACTCCTGTTTAACTGGTCAATGTCAGGGGAATTGCTACTAACTGGGCATTTATACACCTAGGAATGACTAAAGTAATGTAAAAATACCCGGTGATCAAGAGGGACGCTGAAAATTGCGGCCAATTTGATTAACGTTACGTAACGCTCTGGGATAAAGCCGGTGAGTGGCCACCGGCAAACAAAACCAAAAAAACCGAAAGTAGGGTCGGCAAGAGAGAGGTTACAATTGCTTGCGGCCTGGACAATTACCCTTGGCGCTGTTTGTGCTTGGGGTTGTCGCAAATGATGGCCACACGACCGCGACGGCGGATGACCTTGCATTTTTCGCAGATTTTTTTAACGGAAGTGCGTACTTTCATGACAGTCTAACCTTCGAGTTGAGTAATTATTTAAGCCGGTAAGTAATGCGCCCACGGGTCAAATCGTAGGGGGAAAGCTCGATTTTCACCTTGTCGCCCGGCAGGATGCGAATGAAATTCTTGCGAATCTTACCAGAAATATGCGCCAAAATCACCAAACCGTTTTCCAATTCCACTCGAAACATGGCGTTGGGCAGCGATTCGTGGACGATGCCTTCCATTTCAATAACGTCTTTGGACATATTCCGTTCGTATTGCCTGCTGATGACTGTTAATGCCTATCGTAAGAGCGTGAGAATCTCAGGCTCTCCTTTGGTAACCACCACTGTATGTTCAAAATGTGCTGATGGCAAGTGATCTTTTGTGATGACGGTCCAGTCGTCCGTGTCCGTATAGACGTCATCACCACCCAGGTTGAACATGGGTTCAATCGCCAAAACGTTGCCTTCTTCCAGCTTGGGGCCGCGCTCGCCGGTACGGTAGTTGTGAATAAATGGCGATTCATGCGGTTTCCGCCCGACGCCATGCCCGCCGTAATTGCGCACCAATCCATAGCCGTATTGGGCGCACACATCCTCAATCGCGCCGGAAATATCTTCCAGGTGATTGCCAGGCAGCATCTGGGCGATGCCCGCCAGTAAACCCTCTTCGGTGGCTTTCAACAGCCGCTCCAAATCCGCAGACACTCTGCCCACCGGCCAGGTGATGGCGGAATCGGACACCATGCCTTTATAGGTCGTGCCGCAATCCACACTGACGACATCGCCTTCCTGCAAGATTTTATCGGTGCGCGGGATGCCGTGGACCACTTCATCGTTGACCGAGATGCACAGTGTGGCCGGAAAACCGTAAAGCCCTTTAAAGGTGGGTTGTCCGCCCGCTTTCAAAATATAGGCTTCGGCGATGGCGTCCAGTTCCTGCGTGGTGATGCCCGGCTTGATGTGGCGGGACACTTCCGCATGGGCTTCGGCGTTAATTTGCGCGGCGCTGCGGATGAGACCGACTTCGTGGCGGGATTTGCGATCGATGCGTTCCGACATGGCAGGCTTCCTAAGAGGTTGGGGCCAAGCCCAGAATGGGCTGCAAGATGGCTTCAATTTCCTGCGAAACCTTGGCGGCGGGTTGCTCGCCGTTGATTTCGCTCAGTTCGTTGCGGCCACGGTAAAAATCGACGATGGGATCGGTCAGTTTGCTGTACTCGTCCAGGCGGGTTTTCACTTTTTCGGGCTGATCGTCCTTGCGGATAAGCAGATCAGCGCCGTCGGCGTCGCACAGCCAGACCTCGTTGCCCTTGTCATCCGTTTCAACCGATCCATCGGCCTTCAGCTTCTTGTTTTTGGGCATGAACTGCGGATCCAGCACACTGTAGACATGGCCTTCATCTTTCGAGCAAACCCGGCGGCCTGTGGCGCGTTTTTCGACGGTGTCGAGGCTGACATTCAGGTAAATCACCCGGCCCAGCTTGGCGCCCCAGTCCTTGCACAGGTCAATCAAGGCATTGGCCTGGCCCAACGTGCGCGGAAAACCATCCAATACAAAGCCTTTGACACCCGGATGCTGAACGGAAAACGCTTCAAACTTCTGCTTGAACACCTTGGAAACGGTGGCATCCGGCAACAACAAGCCCTGTTGCATAAAAGACTCCAGTTCGGCCTTCAGTTCCGGGTCGCTGCCTTCCTTCAAGATTGAGCGGAACGTAGCGCCCATATCAAAGGTCGGCAGGTTGGCCTTCTCCTTGAGGATTTTGGTCTGGGTGCCCTTTCCACCGTTGGGGGGGGCGATAAAGGGAAACAGCAGTTTGCCTTGCAACACAGTCGGGTTCGTCGTCATAGTCTCTCTTTATGAACTCACTGATTGATTCTGACAGGGTATTACTTTAAAAAGCCTTCGTACTGGCGGGCCAGCAGGTGCACGCGAATCTGGTTCACGGTATCCAGCGCGACCCCCACCATAATAATCAGCGATGTTGCGCCCAGACCGGCCAGCGTGGTGATGCCCGTCATGGTTGTGGCGGAACTGGCGACCAGTGTAATGAAGGCGAGTGCGAATGCGCCGATGAAGGTCGTGCGGGTCAAAATCTCTTCCAGCTTTTCCGCGGTGGGGCGGCCCGGCTTGATGCCCGGAATGGAACTGCCGTACTTCTTCAGGTTGTCGGCAATCTCTTTGGGTTGCATGCTGGGCACGATGGATGCGTAGAAGAAGGTAAAGAACACAATCATCAGAAACTCAACCACAATATAGGCCGGTTTGCCCGCTGCCAGAAAACGCTCATAGAACGTCAAAACGGTCAGCATAATGCCGGTGGGATGCTGTTGTTGGAGAATGGCGAAAATGGTGCTGGGAAAGGCCAATACAGCAAACGCGAAGATAATCGGCATCACACCGGCGGGGTTGATTTTAAACGGAATATGCGTGTTTTGCCCGCCGTAGACCCGGTTGCCGACCTGGCGCTTGGCGCTGACGATGAAGATTTTTCGGGTGGCTTCCTGCAACACGATAATGGCCCCAATCGTGGCCAGATAAATGGCGAGCAACACCACCAGCAGGAAGGATTTTTGCGGATCTCCAGACACCAGTGTTTCGGTTTGTCCCCAATAAAACGGAATGCGCGAGAGAATGCCGACAAAAATGAGTAACGAACCCCCGTTGCCGACACCGCGCTCCGTGATGATTTCGGCCACCCAGAGCGAGAAAATAGCGCCAGCGGTGAGCGTCAAAACCGATTGGGCATAAAACAGGTACATCGGCAGTCCTGGAGCGATACCGGGATCAATCGCACCGGCGGAAGCAATGAGGCGGATGACCAGGCCGGATTGGAACAAGGCCAGCGCCACAGCCAGATAGCGGGTGTACTGCGAAATTTTTCGGCGCCCTGCCTCGCCTTCCTCTTTTTGCAGTTCTTCCAGGCGTGGAATAACCACGGTGAGAAGCTGCATAATGATGGATGCCGTAATGTAAGGGCCGATCCCCAGCGCCAGAATCGACAGGCTGGTGAGCGCCCCGCCGGAGAACATGTCGAGGAAGCCGAGCATCTGGCCACCCATCAGGCTTTGCAGCTTTTCAGGATAAACGCCCCAAATCGGCACTTGCGCACCGAGCCGGAAAACGGCGATCATAACGACCGTGAAAATCAGTTTGCTTTTCAAGCCAGAGGCTTCCCACATGGCCTGAATGTCGCCAACTCCCGGTAATGCACCTGCTTTAGGCTTCGCCACGATTATTCCTCTTGTCTTGAAAAACTGCTAACTACTCGGCTTTTGCAGCCACGATCCGAATGGTGCCGCCAGCCGCTTCAATTTTTTGTTTGGCAGAAGGCGTGACGTAATGGGCTTCTACCGTGACTTTGCGTTTCAGCTCGCCGTTGCCCAGGATGCGGATGCCATCATGGTTCAACTTCAACAGCCCGCCGCTGCACAGCAATTCATAAGTCAGCTCGGTTTCCTCGGGCAGCAAAATCTGCTCGAGATCGCCCACGTTCAGTTCCAGCCAGTTGCGGGGATTGACCAGACGGAAACCGTTGATTTTCGGCATCCGGCGGTAACCGGGCATTTGGCCACCCTCAAAGCCGCGTTTTCTGGAGCGACCGGAACGCTGGCCTTCACCGTTGTGACCGCGGTTACTGGTTTTACCGGCGCCGCTGGCGCGACCGCGACCGACGCGTAATTTCGCTTTGACGGCGCCTTTGGCGGGCCGCAAATTGGTCAACGACAAGGATGGGGTTTCCACTGCTTCGGCAGTTTCCGTTTTCTTTGGCATGATTAAGCGACCTCCACAGTGAGTAGGTGTGAAATTTTATTGATCATTCCCCGGATGATTGGGGTGTCGTAATGCACGACGGTCTGTTGGGTTCTGGTCAGACCCAAGGCTTTTGCGACCCGGCAGTGTTTTCCGGGACGGCCCAGCAGACTGCGGGTCAAGGTCACCTTGACCTGACGATCCGTTTTTGCGTTTGCATTGGTGGTTTCTTTTTTGGACTTGGTTGGCATAGGAGTATCTCCGGGGTTCAAATGCTTCGACTAGATCAGGATTTCTTTGACGCTCTTGCCGCGACTGCGCGCGATGGTTTCAAAGCTGCGCAGTTCGGAGAGGCCTTTCAACGTAGCGCGGGCCACGTTCAGCGGGGAGTTGGACCCCAGCGACTTGGACAGGATATCGTGCACGCCTGCCAGTTCAAGCAGGGCGCGAGCCGCACCACCGGCAATGACACCGGTACCTTCGGAAGCGGGAAGCAACACAACGGCGCTGCCGCCAGCTTTGGCCTTGATGGGGTGAGGAATGGTGGTTTTGTGCATCGGAACCGTGATCAGGGTTTTCTTGGCCGCAGTCACGCCTTTTTGAATGGCGCCGATGACTTCGTTGGATTTACCGATACCGATACCGACCTGGCCTTTGCCGTTGCCGACAACAACAACCGCACGGAAGGACAGTTTCTTACCGCCTTTGACAACCTTGGTGACGCGGCGGATTTGAATGACTTTTTCGGTCCATTCGTTGCGTTCGGCGTCGTCGGCTTGCCCTGGGGCGCCAGCACGATCACCACGTCCGCCGGGACGATTTCCGCCGGGGCGGTTTCCACCCGGACCGCCGGGACGATTGCCACCCGGACCACCGGGACGATTTCCGCCGCCCGGTCCGCCTCTTCTAGGGCCGCCACGGCCAGGAGCGCCAGCGCCACTACGACCACGCGGAGGAGCGGAGGGATCGGATTCCGTCATCAGATTTGCAACACCGGCGACGGTTTCTGCCGAGAGCGCAGGTCCTTCAGGAAGCGCGGGTCCTGCGTTTTGTTCTTCATTCGAACCGGCCGGATTGTTTTCGTTGTCGATCATGGGTCTTTTGCATTCCTTATTTGCTTAATGCTTTGTTGGGGCTGCCCGCAAGGCAATGGGTGCCGCTGCGGCTGAAATCTGGAGGGGTTGGATTGGACACGGATTGAGATGTTGGGGTTTCTGTGAGGCCAAGCCCGCTTTAAGATCCGATACTGTAACAAAAGCACATTGCGCTGACAAGCGATTCCCTTAAAAAAGCCGCTTGCTTGTCACAGACCTTATTATTAGCATACATGCCATTTCAAAATCACGTAGTTTTGCGGTTTTTAAACCTGTTTTTGAAATAGGGGCCTTTACGTTATGATCGCCTTATACGAGAAGGTGACTCGATAAGGAGATTTTGGCGGATGAGCAAGAGAGCATGGCAATTATTGACAGGCGCCGTTGCGGTTTTGGTGATGAGTTTTGTCCTGTGGATGGGGCGGAGCACCGCCGGGCATTTTCCCGTTCCTCTGACGGAGCCGGGTTCTGCTCCGGTTGCCAAGCCGTTGGCTTGCGCGGATAATAACTGCTATCGCTTTGTTGCGTTTGGTGATTGGGGCACCGGCAACCAGTTTCAAAAAGACGTGGCCGCGCAACTCATCAAGCTCTATGGGACGCAACCCTTTGACGCGGCCTTGCTGCTGGGCGACAATATTTACGAGTTTGGCAACGTCAAAAAACACGGCAAAGAATATTTTACCGATATGTATGCGCCTCTCATTCGTGGCGGGGTCTGCTTTATTGTGGCGCTGGGCAACCACGACACCCGCAGCGGTTTCGAGAAAGACCAACTGCAGTTTTTCAACATGCCGGGCTACTATTACACGGCGCGGCGCGGGCCAGCGGAATTTTTTGTGATTGACAGCAACAAGTTTCCGGGCGATGAAGTGCAGCAGAAATGGCTTGATAAGGCGTTGGGTGATTCCAAGGCGCCGCTCAAAGTCGTGATGGGGCACCATCCTATTTATTCATCCGGTCAGCATGGCAATCATTCGGGCTTGATTAAAACCCTGGAACCCTTGTTGGTCCGTCATCAGGTCGATCTTTACCTGGCTGGACACGATCACAACTACGAGCGTTTTGAGCCGATTAACGGCGTCACCTATATTGTGTCGGGTGGCGGTGGCGCGTATTTGCGCGATTTTCTGCAGGTGCGCCCACATTCCATTGTGCGAAAGAGTACCCATCATTTCTTAAGCTTTGAGTTGAAAGATGGCGTCTTGCATCTGTGGGCCATCGATAAAACCGGCAAAGTCATCGACAAGGCGCAATGGCAAAAACCGGCTGCCAAAGAGCTGCCCGCCGCCTCATAGCGTTCTGCCATTCCCACATAGGCGGAATTCAGGCTAACACGCTGGTTTTAGTTTAGGTGAGTAAGATCATCTTAGCTGGCTGGTGGGGTTTGAGCTGGGCTTGCCGGGTTTTTCATCAGCCAGTGGATGACAAACAAAACCCCGCTGAGCAACACGCCAATGCCCGGCCCGGCCAGCGCTTCGGGGTTGCTGCCACCTGCCTGGCTAACTAAAGCGCCGATCAGTTGAAAGGCTGTCAGGCTGAAAGCAAGCAGCATGACAAAG
>CAZXUP010000114.1:0-8571 GCA_964643815.1 uncultured Vampirovibrionales bacterium | reverse complement strand
CTTCACCCACACGTAAACCCAGCGCAGGGGAGAGCGCGTTGAGCAGCGATGATTTTCCGGCGCCGCTGGGGCCGGCCAGTACCGATATTTTGTCCTGGGTGGCTTGCCGAATGGCGCTCAAACTTTCCGATTGATGGACGGAGGTGAAAAGCAGCGGGTAGCCCAGTTGCTCCTGATACAGCGTTTTGATGGCGTCTGTTTCTTCCGGCGAAGCGGCCAAATCGGCTTTGCTGATGCAAATAATAGGGGTGATTCCGGCCAGTTCGACATGGGTGAGATAACGATCCAGTTGCCTGGGATCGAAGGCGGGCTCGTGCAGCGAGTACACGATAATTGCCTGATCCACGTTCGCCATCTTGGGTCGGCTGATGGCGTTTTTTCGTTCCACAACGCGCGCGATGCGGGCGGTTTTGTTGGCGGTGTCCACGCTGTCCAGCTCCACGGTATCGCCCACCAGCACCTCGCCGCCTTCTTTTTTGATGAGGCCGCGCAACATGCACTCATACAGCACGCCATAAAAGTTGGAGTGGTATTTTTGCAGGCGTCCCGTTAGCGGGTTATCGGGCCGGTTGCTGTTCACGGAGCGGCAATTCCAGGTTGCTTGTCTGGGCTTCTTGCGTGGGGATGTCGGCGGCGTGAAGAATCGTTTCAAACAAATCGAGCGATGCCTGGTGGTCGGCGGTGAGGTTGTAAGTCAGGCAATCGCGGTAGTAGCGCGCCAGTGTTTCTTTTGGAAGGCTGCTTTTTTCTTGCCCCAGCCGGAGACCGGCTTCAAAGACTGACGCGTCGGCAAAAAATCGGTTCCGGGCGTCGCAGAGCGCGTGGTTGATAGTCGATAATTCGGTTGGGTGTTGCTGCGCCCATGCGCGGTTGGCGACCCAGACGGCAAACACAAACGGCAAACCGGTGCGCGCTTGCCATTGGGAGGAAAGATCGTAGACAAAATAGTCCTGATTCAACGAAGACTCTTGCGCAAGCAGCGCGTTATCGCCAATCACCAGCGCGTTGCCGGTTTCTTGCAGGGCTTGGCGATAGTGGTTGGCCTCATAAACTTTGAACCACGGGCGCAAATCGCGGCCGGTGGCTTCTTTCAACAGGTAGGCCAGCAGCATCACGGAGGTTTCCGAATCATTGGGCACGCTGATGGTGGGGACATCCAGAATGCCGGGTCCCAAGGGTTTTTCGGAAATAAACAGCACGCTTTCCACCGCGCCAGGCGAACTGACGGAGAGATCATCCAGCAGTACCAGTTTATCCTGGTTGCGCAAATAGCAAGCGCTGGAAACCGGTGAAATATCCAACTCTCCGGCCAGCATCCGCGCATTCAGCCGGGCAGGTACATCATAAGCCAGCTCAATGGTTGAGCTGGGCTGATAGTTAGAATAGACAGGAATGGTGTTTACAAAAGAGATTGCGCCTAAGCGAAGCCTCGTCATACACACTGCTCATCATACACACGGATAATGTTATACACTGTGTCGCGCTCCACGGGGATTTTGCCCGCTTTGCGGATCATGTTCACCAGTTCGGCTTGCGTCATGGCCTGCTCGGTATCGGTGCCCGCGGCATGCGCGAATTTCTCCTGAATCACCGTGCCGTCAATGTCATCCACGCCAAAGCTCAGGCTCACTTGCGAGAGCTTTTCGCCGATGTGAATCCAGAATGATTTGATGTGCGGCACGTTATCCAGCAAAATGCGGCTGATGGCGAAATTCTTCAGGTTCTCAACGCCGGTCAGCGCGTTGGCGGCATCCACCGCGTTGTTGTCGTAATAGCAGTTCAGCGGAATGAACGTCATGAAGCCGCCGGAAATATCCTGCTGCTCCCGAATGGCCAGTACGTGATCGATGCGCTCTTCCGGGGTTTCGCCCAAACCGGCCAGCAACGTCGCGTTGCTCTTCAGGCCCATGGCGTGCGCCAGCCCATGAATGCGCAACCATTCGGAGGCCGGAATTTTATCCACGCACACCAGCTTGCGCACGCGCTCGGCAAACACTTCGGCTCCACCACCCGGCAGCGAACCCAAGCCTGCGTCTTTGAGAACCGTCAGCACTTCTTCTACCGGAATGCCGTCGGTTTTGGCGATGTAATCCAGTTCCACGGCCGTCAGGCCTTTAATGTGGACATGCGGGAAATGTTGCTTCAGCGCCTTGAAAAGGTCGCGGTAGTATTCCAGGCTTTGCTCCGCGTACAATCCAGAGACGATGTGAAACTCGGTCAGGTTGTCCTTATACGGGTACTTGTTCACCATCTCGATGACGTCATCGACGCTCATCACGTAGGCAAAGGGCGATTTTGGACCTTTCTTGAATGAGCAGAAGCGGCAGTTGGCTTCGCAGATGTTGGTGGGGTTGATGTGGAAGTTGTGCACCCAGTAGACATGATCGCGCAGTTCGGCAGGTGTGCGGACAATCCGGGCGGTATCGGCCAGAATGCCGATAGAGAGGAGATCATCGGAGTGATAAATCTCGATGGCCTCGTCCCGCGTAATGCGTTCGCCTTCCAGAATTTTGTGATAGAAGCGGCTGAGCGGGTTTGAGGCCCGTGTGATGTGTTGTTCTGCCAATGCGGATGCCATGCGCTGTCCTTTCCCTGGGGAGCCCGTGGGCAATATCTGGGCACTATCTTCCAATAAATGAGAGGCTCCTGCAAGTATGGAGGACGTTATGATTTTCAGTTTGCTTGCGTTACTATATGAAGGAGTGTTACCGAAACCTGAGAGAGACGCCGCTGATGATGAAGCCGCAGTATGCCTATGAAATTATGACGCCGTCGGTGGTGGAGTTGCGGGATTCAGACTCGGTGCAGCGCGCGATTGAAATATTTGATGAAACCCGAATCGGCGGGGCGCCTGTTCGAGGGGAAGACGGGGCGTATGTGGGCTTTCTCTCCAAGACGGATATCGTTACCCGGCGATTGTGCGAATTGCTCGCGGGGCGCAGCCTGGATAAAATCCAGGTGAAAGAGCTGATGGGTCCGCAACTGCCCTTTGCCGTGCCGGAAATGGCGCCGGTGGAGACGGTGGTGCAAGAGATGATGAAGTACAGTGTGCACCGGATTTTTGTGGAGGATGCCGAGATGCGGCTGATTGGCGTGATTAGCGCGCTGGATGTGGTTCGGATGCTCTCCCAGTCGGGTGCTTCCGGCAGTGCCTCACATCTGTAGGGTCGTCTGAGTTAAACCACCTGAATTTCTGAGTGATCGGCGAGCAGAAACTTGTGACTCTTCTGGCCTGTTCTGTTTATTGGATAGGCAATTTTTGAAAATTCTGCGGTTTTATTTCTTTGGATAGGTTGTGGTAAGCAATGTAATCTTTGGGTCTGGGTAGTGAGTTCGTGTTGGTTGCAATGCCGACGGAGATGACGAGGTGGAGTATATGACTTGTATAGGTCGGCAAAATAGTACGTTACCGTCTTGCAAGGCCGCTGGAAAACCTGCCGAAAAATCGGAAGGCAGAGGCCAACCCAAACCACAACAGGGCGAGCCATCGTCCCAGCCTCCACAAACTGGTAAAGTGGCTATTCTGGAGCCAGGTGCCGGAAATCCCAAGGGAACGCACTGGAAGAATGTGGCAGAGGTGTTGAAACAATCGGGTATCGAACCGGAAAACATTGTGCCTGTTAATGCCGGGGAGATTTATAGAATTGGCAACAATCGCGATCAGGAAGCCCCACCCAACCCCAATCTTCCGCTCAACAAACGAATTGAGTTGGAGATAGTGAATGCTTACGATTCAGTGTCCAAAGATCTTGAGAACATCCTGGCAAAGCCTGATGGGATCCGCTCCGTAAACATGTCGATGGCCATTAGTCCGGCAACTATGGCCTCATGGGTTGCGCAGGAGTCTTATTCAAATCCAAAAACATTAAAAGAACTGCAGGCCGTAGGTTCAACCTCTGATTTCCAAGAACTGAACCTTATGCGTAAAAAAGATGGGATGCCTCCAGAACCCATGGCGAAGGAGGATGAATGGACTAAAAACCATACGATGCTTGCTGCCAAATATATCAAAACCAAGGTGGATTCTAATAGCAAACCGATTCAGGAGGCTCGAAAGCGTTGGCAGGAAACAACGAAAAAAGCCGCTGAACAAGGAGTGCATGTTTTTGTTGGTGTCGGAAACGGCAATACCTTTTTGGAGCAATTCAAGCAAAATGGCGTTTCCTCAGGTGATGACTCTGGCTATAATGAGTTTGCCAAGAGCGATTATGTGAGTGGTATAGGGGGAATGGATGACAAGAATACATCCCATCCTGGTGATGATGTGATCTGGGCCTCTTCTGATGTGGGTAGCAGGCGCTACTACCCGACTGTTGTGGCTGATAGCGTGGATGCCATGGGCAAAGATGATGTTACGGGTACTTCTTATGCAACACCCGCCGGTGTTGCTTTGGATGAGAAATTACGCCGGGAGAATCCGAATCTCACGCAGGCGCAGATTAAATCAATTTTAAGTTCAACGGCCAGAAAGCTGCCGGATGCTCCTGTGACTCAACAAGGGGCCGGGGCTATTAATCCAGAGGCTGCCTTGGCCGAGGCCAAACGATTGCGTCAGGCTACGGAATAGTACGTAAGGCTAAACCACCTGAATTTCTGAATGATCGGCGAGCAGAAATTTGTGGCTCTCCTCACCGGGGGCGCGATTTGATTTGGTGACGTGGCACCCCTTGCCCAGCAGGCTTTCCTCAATGCGTCCCGGCACGGCCTCAATCCGGCATTCCTCTAAAATCACGCTGTTTTCAATCCGGCAATCCGAAATCACGCAATCATCGCCAATGCTCACATACGGGCCGATGTTGGCGTTCTCTACCAGGCAGCGTTTGCCGATGATTACCGGCCCCGTAATGCGCGAATTTTTGACGACGGCTTCCGCGTCAATATGCACATCGCCCACCAACTGAGAGGCGTCATCCACATTGCCTTCAATCTCATAATGCGTAAATTCGCCCAACACGGTTTTATTGGCGGAGAGTAAATCGTCTTTCTTGCCGGTATCCAGCCACCAGCCGGTATGCACACGCGCA
Source organism: uncultured Vampirovibrionales bacterium (assembly GCA_964643815.1). Taxonomy (GTDB): domain Bacteria; phylum Cyanobacteriota; class Vampirovibrionia; order Vampirovibrionales; family Vampirovibrionaceae; genus CAZXUP01. The sequence continues at coordinate 3,547 of CAZXUP010000114.1, read as the reverse complement.
TGCAGCGTGGCGCTATCGTCAATCAGGCGCTGAATGGCATCCGTAATTTCCAACTCGCCCCGCCAACTGGGCTGAATGTTATCAATGGCGTCAAAAATGCGGGATGTAAATAAATACACGCCCACCAGCGCGAGATCCGATTTGGGTTCCTTCGGTTTCTCCACCAACCGCAACACCTGGCCGTTTCCGTTGAGTTCCGCCACCCCAAACGAAGATGGGTTCGGCACCTGCTTCAGTAAAATGGATGCATCGTAGCCCGCATGTTTAAATTCTGCGATGTGGCTGCCTAAGTCGGCGTTAATCAGGTTGTCGCCGAGGTACATGATGAAATCGTCGTCTTGCAGGTAGGGTTTGGCAATTTTCACCGCATGCGCCAGCCCGGCAGGTTCATCTTGTAAGATAAACGTCAGTTTGATGTCTTTATGGTTCGCCCAGCTTTGCAGCGATTGTCGAATCGAATCGCCCGTTTCCGGGCTGATGATAATGCCGAAATCCCGAATGCCGCCTGCATAGAGGCCATCCATCGCGTAATGCAAGATGGGTTTGTTGGCCACCGGCACCAATTGTTTGGCCATGGCGTAGGTCAGCGGACGCAGACGCGTGCCTTTGCCGCCTGCCAGTATCAGGGCTTTCATCGCAGTTTGCTCAAATCGTGGGGGCATGGGCCGCTGATACCTTTGATAAAGTCGCGCAGCGCCAACCATTGGATTTTGGCGGAGAGCGTGCGCTCGGGGTTGGAACTCAGGAGCGATTTTACTACAGCTCGTAGCATTCGGAAAGCGGCATAGCTGCCGATGGTGATTTTTTGCGCCGGGTTGGCGAACTTCCACAGCAGGCGCAGGCGGTTTCGGTGAAAGTAATACTGCGTGGCCAGGCTTCGACGTCCCGTGGTGGCGCCCTCTTTATGATAAACCCGGCTGCCCAGCGAGATCGTCAGCGAAAACCCTTTTTGCGCGCATCGCAACGAGTACTCGCCGTCTTCAAAGTAGAGAAAAAACGATTCATCCAGCAAGCCTGCTGCGTGCAGCACATTAAACGGAATCAGCATGCTGGCCCCGGTGAGGGTTTCAACGGCCATGCCGTCAAAAATCGTGTTTTCTGCATAGCCCTTGCTGCTGCCTGTCCACCAGTTGAGTTGGGTGCCGACTTGCTGATAGCTACCATCCGGGTGAAGCAAGAGCGAGCCTGCCAGTCCGCCGGTTTTTTGGGTTTCCTGCACCAGGGTGGTCAGTGTCTCGGGTTCCACGGTGGTGTCGTTGTTGAGCAGCCAGAGGTAGGCGTGGGAGTCTGCCTTATGTTGCTCCAGCGCATACCGAATGCCCAGATTGTTGCCGCCGCTGTAGCCGAGATTGTTGTCGGAGCGGATGAGATGGAATTCGCCCGGATGTTCGTTCAGGCGGGTTTGCAGGCGTTTGATGGAGTGATCGGGTGAGTGGTTATCCACCACGATGACGCGATAGTTAGGGTAGTTGAGCTGCTTGAGAGAATCGAGGCAGGCAAATGTATCGTCCGTGCCGCGAAAGTTTAGGAGGAGGATGTAAACCAATGAAGGTTTGTGATCTGGCATGTTGATATCCGGGGCCGTTCCTTCCCCGGCCCCCTCCCTAGTTCGAGGCGACTTTATTCAGATCGGCAAGAATCTTTTTCAGATCGATCTGATGGACGCGGCTGGTGGCGAAGAGATTTTCATGCTCCAGCGCCTTGTAGCCTTCGATGTGCAGGCCGTAGTCTTTGAAAATTGTTTTCGTCTTAGGATACTTTTCGACGATCTCAGGGATGGTCATTTCTTCGGTTATGGGAGTGCCGGGCATTGTTCCGCTCCTAAATCAACATTTGTATGCGGGGCCGTTCCTTCTTCGATTAATCCCACCCGTAAAGCTCCTGTCGTCGCTAATGGTTGGAGATTCTCCCCGCGCCCCTCCCTGGGAGAGAAGCATGCTTTGATCGTATCACTAATAGTAGATACCTGAATAATTTTGCAGGCGCTTTGCTTGGCGGCGTTTTGAAGTTCCACAGGTGGAACCAGCATGCGCTGAAAGCCGATACGCGCGGCTTCCTGTATGCGGTTTTGGCACTGGCGAACGGGACGAATCTCGCCGGTCAATCCAATTTCGCCCGCAACCACGGTGCCAGAAATGACCGACAAGTTGCGATGGCTGCTGATAATCGCAACCGCAACGGCCAAGTCGGCGGCGGGTTCATCAATGCGCAAGCCGCCGACTACGTTTACATACACATCCTGCTTGGAGAAATCCAGCCCCAAGCGTCGTTCTAAAACCGCGATGATTTGATGCAGCCGGTTGTACTCAATACCGTTGCCGATGCGTCGAGGTGTGGAGTACGCCGACTGCCCCACCAGCGCCTGAATCTCCACCAAAATAGGACGGCTGCCTTCCAGCGTGGCGGCGATGATGCTGCCGGGGTTTCCCTGGTAGCTGCTTTGGGACAAAAACAACTCGCTGGGGTTGTTGATTTCGCACAGGCCATCCTCAGACATTTCAAACACGCCAATTTCCTGCGTGCTACCAAAGCGGTTTTTGACGGTGCGCAAAATCCGCAGGTTCTGGTACTTGTCGCCTTCGAAGTACAAGACGGCGTCTACGGTGTGTTCCAATAGCTTGGGGCCGGAGACGTTGCCGTCTTTCGTCACGTGGCCGATGAGGAAGATGGGGATGTTCAAGCTTTTGGCCCCTTCCATCAGGATGGCGGCGCATTCCTTAATCTGGCTGATGCTGCCCGGCGTGCCGTTGACATCGCCGCAGTACATGGCCTGGATGCTGTCGATGATGACGAGATCCGGCAGCTCGTTGCGGATGACGTCCATCACCTGGTGAATGTTGGTGACGGGCAGCACGGAGATTTTGTCGGTGGCCATGGCGGCGTGTTTGGTGAGGCGTTCGGCGCGCAGTTTGATTTGATACGGCGATTCTTCACCGGCCACATACAAAACCTGTTTGCCTTGCTTGCCAATTTCAGACGCCACTTGCAGCATCAGGGTTGATTTGCCGATGCCCGGATCGCCGCCGACCAGAACATATCCGCCCGGCATGATGCCGCCGCCAAGGACGCGATCCAGTTCTGGAAAGCCCGACGGGATGAGCGCCGTGGTTTCCATCTGCACATCCGACAGGCGCATTAGTTTGGAAGCGCCATTTTCGGGGAGCGCTAAAATACTGCGCGTTCTCATGGTGTCGGTTTTGGGTTTGGTTGCGCTGGTTTGCACTTGCTCGGCAAACGAGCTCCAGCGTTGGCACTCCGGGCAGCGCCCAAGATACGACGGCGCGGCGTACCCGCACTCCGAACACAGATAAGTGGTTTTGCTCTTCGCCATACATGTATTGTATCAAAGTCGCGTCAAAGGATTTCTTTTCGCCGCTGCCATTCCCGCCTCTTCCTGTCATTCCCGCGCTCAGCAAGCTGGCTTTAGAGAAGGCTGGTTAGCTTTAAAGCAGAAATTGTCATTTCCGCCTTCCCTGTCATTCCCGCGCAGGCGGGAATCCAGGAAAAGTTAGCGAAGAAGCTGGTAAACCATTGCGTTGTGAATCAG
>CAZXUP010000113.1:0-8675 GCA_964643815.1 uncultured Vampirovibrionales bacterium | reverse complement strand
GGCACAGAAAGGCTGGAATCTGGATCATGTCCGCTACTTCAGCCACCGGCATCACTTCGTCAATGGTGTGGACATCGGTGAGGATGGAAACCCCGACCGACTCCTTGATTTCCTTCAGGATTTGCAAGCCTTCCTCCAGGCCGGGGCCACGGTAGGAGTTGACCGAGGATCGGTTGGCCTTGTCATACGAGCTTTTAAAGAAAAACCGGATATTGGGAAACTTGGCGATGATTGCTTTGAGTTGTTTGGCCACTTCAAAATTAAGCGCCCCCCGGTTGTTTTCCAGGACACATGGGCCGGCGATGACGATTAAATCCTGCTTTGACATGGGATCTCCATCCTTGGGGTAAGACGGGGGTAGGGCTTTGTCTCCTTATCAAACCATTTTCGGGGGCACTCTTCAAGTGAAACCGAAAAACCGGTGGTTGAAAATCGGGTTTGATCCCGCCATCATAGAACCTATGAGCGTTTGCCTATCATCCACTGTCTATACGGATGTCATCTATCTGCGGGCCTTGTCCCAGATTGACGGGGTGGGCTGTCGGGTATTGGCTCCCCTGTTACAAGCAGCAGGCAGCCCCAAAGCATTGTGGGAAGCTTCCGATGCGTTTTTGCGGGCAAACCTGAGTAATGCCAAGCGGGAAGCGTTTGTGCGCCGCCGTGATGAAGGTTTGGATGCCGACTGGTTGGAAACTTACGAAAAGCTGGGTGTTCGGGCAGTACCTTGTACGGGGGCTGATTACCCGGCACTGTTAAAAGAAATCCACGATCCGCCCTTGCTGTTGTATGTGCAAGGCGATGCGTCGGTGTTATCCGGAAAAAACCTGGCGGTGGTGGGAACCCGAAAATCCAGCGAATATGGCCGACAAGCAACCGAAAAACTGGTTGAAGAGTTGAGGTCTGCCAAAACAACCATTGTCAGTGGCTTAGCGGCGGGGATTGATACGGTGGCCCATTGGGCGGCGTTGAAAAACAATCTGCCAACGGTGGCGGTGTTTGGGTGTGGCTTGGATGTGATTTTTCCGGCCAGCAACCAGAAATTGCGCGATGAGATTTTGGCGCGGGGTGGGGCTCTGGTCAGCGAATACCCGTTGGGGACGCCGGGCAACAAGTATACCTATCCGCAACGCAACCGCATTGTGGCGGGAATGTCGTATGGAACCCTCGTGATTGAAGGGGATATCAAAAGCGGCGCGTTGATTACGGCACGCCAAGCGCTGGAAGAAGGGCGCTTGGCGTATGCGGTGCCGGGCAATATTTTCAACCCCAACGCCCAAGGACCGTTATACCTGATGCAAAGCGGGGCCATGCCGGTGAGTTGTGGCGAGGATATTTTAAAGGATTTAAACTGGTGGAATGAAGCAGCCGCTCCCAGGCAATTGCGATTGGGTGACGTGAAAACCGATGAGGCGACGATAACTGAATCAGCCGCCATCCCATCGGATTTATCCGAATCAGAACAGGAGCTGTTAAGATGGATTCCGTTTGATCCGGCGCCGGTGGATCAGATTCAACGGCAGAGTGGCTTGCCTTCGGCTCAGGTCAACGAGATCTTGACGATGTTGGAATTGGAAGGTTTGATTGTAGTGTTGCCGGGGGCGAAAGCGTGTCGCAAGTAAAACAGGCCGAACAGATTGAAATGGATTTCAAACCCAAACCGGGAGAAACACCCAAAACCCTGGTGCTGATTGATGGGCATTCGTTGGCCTATCGAATGCATTTTGCGTTGGAACGCACCAATATGCGTACCGCTGAAGGGACACCGACCTGGGCTATCTATGGCTTTTTCAATGCGTTGTTTTCGCTGCTCAAAAAAATCAAGCCGGATGCGATTGCGGTTTCGTTTGATGTCAGCAAAGAGACGTTTCGCAACGCGTTGTATGCCGAGTACAAGGCGCACCGTGAATCGATGCCGGATGAATTGCGGCTGCAAATGGCCCTGATTTATGAAGGCATCCGGCACCTGGGCATTCCGATTTATGAAAAAGAAGGCTTTGAAGCGGATGACGTGATTGGAACGCTGGCCTGCAAGGCTGCTAGGGAAGGCTTTTGGGTGCAGGTTTTGACCGGTGATCAGGATGCGTTTCAGTTGGTGGATGATTTGGATCCGGGCAATCCGGAAAAAATTCATGCCGGAAAGATTGAAGTGTTGATTCCGCCGCGCATGCCCAAGGAAGACTTGAAAACCTACGATCGCCAGGCCGTGTTTGAAAAGTGGGGCGTATATCCCGAGCAGGTGATCGATTTTAAGGGATTAAAAGGGGACACATCGGATAATATTCCGGGGGTGCCGGGGGTGGGTGATAAGACGGCTGTGAAGCTGTTGTCGGAATACGGCACGCTGGAAAATTTGTATGAACATATTGAAGAGTTACCCAAAAACAAGATGCGTGAGAAGTTGGAAACGTATAAAGACCAGGCGTTTTTAAGCAAGCAGTTGGCCACCATTGATCGTTATGTGGATATTAACGTGCGCTGGGAAGACTGCCATCTGGAAGTGCCGGACTTTAAGGCGCTATTGCATTATTTGGAGCGCATGGAGTTTCGCGCGTTTATTCGCCAGGCACCCACGTTGTTCGAATCGTTTGTTCATGGATCTCTGCCGGTGGCAACTGATAATGCCCATGAAGAGCTTGCGGGCGATGCTTCGGATGAGGTGGGAGAACCGGAGGCAGCGTCTGACTTGGCCCAGCAGGTAGCCGCTCATGTGGGTGAAGCATTGCGGGTGGATCACACGATTGTGACGAAACGCGTGCAACTGGATGACTTGGTGGCGCTGATTCAGAAAACAGGCGTGTATGCGATTGATATTGAAACCACCGGCCTGGATGTCCATACAGCCCAGTTTGCGGGCATTGCGATTTCGGTGCTGGATGCGTTTGAACGTTATAATCGTCCGGCGGAAAATATTTTAAACCTCAAAGACTACCCGGTCAGTTTTCCGGCCTTGCGCTTGAAACCGGGAATACCCAGTCAGCCGATTCAGAATTTTTACATTCCGATGCGTCATCCTGATTTGCAATCGGAGTTGACGGAAAAAGATATTTTAAAAACGCTGACGCCGATTTTGGAAGCGGACGATATTGCGCAACTGGTGCATAACGTCAAGTTTGAAGCCAACGTGTTTTGCCAGCATGGCATTACACTGCGCGGGTTGATTTTTGACACGATGATTGCGAGTTACGTGGAGAACCCGGATCGTCGGCATGGCTTGAAAATGCTGACGCTGGACGTGTTGAAGCAACCCATGATGGAAATCAAGGAGCTGATTGGCAGCGGGAAAAAAGAAAAATTATTTTCGGAAGTGCCACTTGTCGATGCGGCGGCGTATGCCTCGTGCGATACCTTTGCCACGATGGAACTGGCGCGGCATTTTTTAGCCACGCTGGATGAAAAAAAATGGACGCTGTTTTATGAAATTGAACTGCCGTTGGCTCTGGTTCTGGCGGATTTGGAATGGACCGGGGTCGCGCTGGATACCGCTTATCTCAAGCAACTGAGCGGAGAGCTAGAAGCACGCTTGACTGTGTTGGAAGAGGAGATTTATGAACTGGCCGGATGCCGCTTTAATCTCAATTCGCCCAAGCAATTGGGAGAAGTGCTGTTTGAAAAAATGGGGATTCCGGCGAGCAAAAAAACGAAGACGAAAAGCGGCTATTCAACCGATGTGAAAGTGCTGGAGCAGTTGGCGTCCAAGTATGAAATCGCCAATCAGATTTTAGAGTACCGACAACTGTTCAAACTCAAATCCACCTATGTGGATGCGTTGCCTGAATTGATCAACCCGAAAACGCACCGGTTGCATACCAGCTTTAACCAGACCATTACGGCGACCGGGCGTTTATCGAGCAGTAGCCCCAACTTGCAAAATATTCCGATTCGCACCGAATTGGGCCGTCAAATCCGGCAAGCCTTTATCCCGGAAAAACGCGGCGGCTGGCAATTGATCTCAGCCGATTACTCGCAGATTGAATTGCGGTTGCTTGCGCATTTTTCGGAAGATCCACATCTGATTAAGGCTTTCAACAGCGGTGAGGATATTCACGCGGCAACGGCGGCGCTGGTGTTTGGCTTGCCGATTGAAAAAATCAGCAAAGAACAACGATATCGGGCCAAAGCGGTAAACTTTGGTGTGATTTACGGGCAATCGCCGTATGGGTTATCGCAGCAACTCAAAATTCCGCAAGCCGAAGCGGCGCAGTTTATTCAGCTTTATTTTTCACGCTACGGGAAAGTGAAGCAGTACATCGAGCGCATCAAGGCGGAAGCGCATCAAACCGGAAAGGTGGAAACGCTCAGCGGACGCACGCGCGATCTCTCCAATGAATTACAGAGCAGCAATCGATCCATTCGGGAGTTTGCGGAACGGGCCGCGTTTAATATGCCATTGCAAGGGTCGGCAGCCGACTTGATGAAAATCGCGATGATTCGCTTGCAACGCTGTTTGAAAGCGGAGCAACTTGAGACGAACCTGATTTTGCAAGTGCATGATGAACTGGTGTTGGAAGTGCCGGAAAACGAATTAGAAAAAGTGGAAGAATTGGTACGTTGGGCGATGGAGCTGAATCAGCCGCTGCGGGTGCCGCTGGTGGTGGATATGTATGTCGGCCCCAATTGGATGGAATAGGGGAAGCATCGGATGACCTTAACACACGTAACGCTGGTTCAAAATTGCAGCACCGATCCGGATAATCATTATGCCGATCAGGTGTTGGGCTTTTTTGCGCGCAATCAGGTCAGGGTGTCGCATTTAACAGTCGTCGGAAAAGATTGTCCCGAGGTGCCACCAGCGGCTGCTAAGCCGGATGCCGTGGTAGTGCTGGGTGGCGACGGCACGTTTTTGCGGGTGGCGCGTAAGTTTGTCCTGCAAGGCGTGCCGCTGGTGGGCGTCAATACGGGGACGTTAGGTTTTCTGACGCACATTGATGTCAGCCGTTTGAATGAATACCTGGAATTGCTGGTGGCTGGAAAGTATGCGCTGGATGAGCGCGTGATGCTATCGGTGGGCAACAGCAAAGGTGCGAATAATTGTAGAGAAGATATCGCGCTGAATGACGTGGTGGTCAAAAATGCCAACCCCAGTCAGCTTTGCACGTTGCGCCTGTTTGTCAACAATACGCTGGTGGCGGTGTATGATGCTGATGGCTTGATTCTATCGACGCCATCGGGCAGCACGGCATACACCATGGCGGCGGGTGGTCCGGTTATTTCACCCGAAGTGGATGCGATTGCGATTACGCCCATTTGTCCGCACAGTTTTTCGGCTAAAGCGGTGGTGGTGCCGTTTGATAAAGAGTTTCGGGTGGAATCCGATACGAAAAACGGTTCGGTGATTTATGCGTTGGACGGGCTGGACTGCGGTTCGTTGAAGGCCGGTGAGTCGTTGAGTATTGTGCGCTCTCCGGTGTCTTGCAAGATGATCAACTTCCAGAAAGAGGAAGATGATTTTTACGTGCAACTGAAACGAAAGCTGCACTGGGCCATGAATCCACGCTGGCAGTCTCTGGATTCGCCGGTGGATCGGACGCAATAAAATGACGCCGATGCATCTGCTACAATCAACATCATGCTGAAGCACTTATTGATCAAAAACATTGCAATCATCGAGCAACTGGAACTGGCCTTTGACAGCGGGTTTACGGTGATTACCGGGGAGAGCGGGTCGGGCAAAAGTATTCTGATTGATTCGATTGCTCTGGCATTTGGGGCGCGGGTTTCTCCCAAAGATGTGTTGCGTTTTGGGTGCGAGCGCGGACAGGTGGAGTTGCTGTTTGATATCGATACTTTGCAAACCCAAGCCGCCTTGCGGCAATTTTTGGCGGATGAAGGGGTGGCATTGCTGCCGGATGAAACCGAACTGTTGTTGTCGCGAGAGTTTACAGCGGGCGGTAGTCGTTCACGCGTCAATGGCATTCCGGTGACACGCGAGCTGTTGGAAAAGCTAAGGCCGCGGATTATTGACTTGCATGGGCAGCATGAATTGACCAGCTTGTTTCAACGGGAGACACAACGCGCCTATCTGGACGCCTTTGGTGGTGTAGATGTGTTGGCCTTGAAACATCAGGTGGCTGTTCTTTATGAAGACTGGGCGGCGCTCAAAAAACAATGGGAAAATGTGCAAGCCAATCGAGAAGCATTGCAGCAACAGCGTGAATTCATGGCGTTTCAGTTGGCTGAATTGTTGGAGGCGCAATTGACGGATGATGATGAAGACACGCGGGCGCGGCAAGCGTTGGATGTGTTAAGCCATGCGGAAAAACTGATCCGGGTCGCCAACCAGGGGGCGGTGTTGCTATCCGAAGGCGATGCACAAACGCCTGCGGTTCTGGATCAGGTTTCGATGCTGGAGAAAAAGTTATCGGAGGGCGCCGCGTATGATCCGGCGCTGGAAGCCTTGTTGTCACAACTGCAGGGAGCGCACTCCGAACTCAAGGCAATCTCATCCGAACTCAACCGGTATGCGGATACCGTGGAAGTCCAACCGGAGCGGATGAATGAGCTGACGGATCGGTTGGATGGGCTGGAAAAATTGAAACGGAAATATGGCGGCACCTTGCAGGCGGCCATCGAGAAGCGGGATCAGTTGGCGCAGGAGCTGGAGACCTTGGAAATGGGCGGTCAAAATCTGGACGCCCTGGAAGCGGCAGTTGCCGAGAAAGAAAAAGCGTTGTCCAAAGCGTCGCGGCGATTGTCCGACGTTCGGCAAGCCGTTGCGGAAACACTTAAAGCGCAATTGATGGCGCAGTTGCATGTGCTGGCTCTGCCAGGAGTTATGTTTGATGTTGCTTTTCTGCCCATCGAAGGCTATAGCCGCGAAGGCGTGGAAGCGGTGGAGTTTCAGTTTTCCGCCAATCCGGGCGAACCGTTAAAACCGTTGGCCAAAGTGGCGAGCGGTGGCGAGCTTTCGCGTTTTCTGCTGGCGATGAAAACACTAACGGCTCAAGCCGATGGCTTGTTAACGCTGGTCTTTGATGAAATCGACACCGGTATCAGCGGCCCGACGGCCAAAGCGGTGGCCGAAAAGCTGGCGGGCCTTTCCCGGCAAACGCAAGTGTTGGCGATTACACATCAACCCATGATTGCGGTGATGGGACGCCAGCATTTACATGTTGAAAAACAGATTGTATCGGCTGCCAGCGGCGAAGAAACAGTTTGTGTGGCTGTGCAGGCACTGGACCGGGACGAGGACAGACGGCTCAAAATCTTGAGCCGTCTGGTGAGTGGGACGGATACAGGGGATGAAGCCGTGGAAGCGTTTATCCGGCGGCTTCGCGCGCAAGCGCAAACGTTTTATGAATCCTGTGAATCCAATGAAACGCCCATGGTGAGCATGCCGACGGCTAGTTAAAGATCAGCCGTTTGAGAATGCCGACTCCGGCACCGACGGCGCCGCCAAGCGGGTTGCAACCGGACAGCAGAAAACCGGCGGCTGCGTAACCGGCAATATCCTTGGCCCAGCCACCGATGCCGTCATTCTTTTTAGGATGGCTGCTTGCGTGATGCCCGGCGATGCCATGGCTTCCCCGTGGTGCAGGATACGGCATGCCCGGCGGACAGAATGATGGCGGCGGAAAGCCCATCGGGCCACAGCGTGGTGCGCCATAGGCCATAGGCCCACCCAGCTGCGCCATACGATACATGCTTTCCTGCGTCTGGTTGACGACATCGCTCAGGTAATTCACGGTCGGGTCGGTTGTCAGATTCCTGGCGTAACGTCCGTCAAAAATGGGTCCAAAGTTGTTCCCGCCGGGTACGGGATACGGTACTAACGGTTGAAACATTATGCTGATACTCCCATATGCTTGCCCCTGTGTCCTTCCAGAATGAGTGTGTTTCGCTCTATCGTTTAAAATGATGCGATTAGCACCAGAATCGTTGTTGGAAACCAAAGGAACCACCGGGCATATAGCCAAACTGGCCTGGCCCGCAGAAATTGTTGCCGAAAGGCATGCCGCCGCCATAAGGCATGCCAAAAGGCGGGCATGGCGCCATGTAAGAACGGTTTCGCCCACCCATGCGGCCTAAAAAGAGTCCGCTGAGCATGCCGCCTAGAAAGGCTGCAGCGCCTTGTCCTCTGCCAGGGTTGTACGGATATTGCCAGCCAGCATTATATGGCGTTTGCCAATTCGGATACCACATCGTCTAATAACCCCCCACTTGTGTCCTTGTTTGCCTGTCCCCTGTCGGCTGTATAATAGCCTTCGCTTGCATAAAAACAACCGTTTGGTTTTTTGTGTTAGCAGGGGTTCAAATTTTGGGTGCCGGGGAGAGATTAAAGAAAATTGGAATGATGCCGAGACAGGCCATAGTACAACCCCGTGACTGGGAAGGAACGGCATGCGCTTTCAAACGGCTGATGATAGTTTTAGCAAGTGGCTGCTGCTGACATTGTTGGTATTGGGCTTGTTTCTGAGTCCGGCTGGTTACGCCGAAAATGCCAAGGCGGTGCAGGCAGGCTATAAAACCCCAGTGTATGCAGTGGGCGTGCAAGCGTATCACAATGCGCAATATGAAGAGGCCGTCCGCGCTTTTCGTGCGGTTCTGGCGCAAGATTCGGGCAATATCAATGCCCGTTACTATCTGGCCTTATCCCTAGAGGCTTTGCAGCATGTTTCCGGGGCCGTGCCAGAGTATCAGGCGGTTGCAGAGTACAGCCAGAATCCAAAGCTGGTGGC
>CAZXUP010000112.1:5934-8928 GCA_964643815.1 uncultured Vampirovibrionales bacterium | reverse complement strand
GCCAAGCGCATGGCCTCTACCGGAACCTCCAGACACACGGGTTGCTCGCAATTCTCGTTGCGGATATCCCACAGGCAGGGGCGGCATTTTAAATTATCGACGGTGACGATTGCAAAGCGCGGATCGTTTTTCGGGAGCAGCTTTTTTTCATCGGTAGGGCCAAACATGGCTACCAGAGGTTTGCCGTAACCCACCGCAATGTGGAGTGGCGATGAATCGACGCAGAGGAGCAAGTCGCTCTCCTGAATGAGTGCGGCGAGTTGCCGCAGGTTTTTGGTTTGGCCGTAGAGATTGGTGAAATTCGGCAAGTCTTTGGGCAGTTGCTTGCGGATGGTTTCAATCTCATCCCGATCATCCGGGCCTCCCACCAGATAGACCTGATTTCCAGCGTCACACAGTTGCTGGATGAGCTGGCTCCATGACGCGGTAGGCCAGCTTTTGAGAATGTTCTTTTGGATGCTGATGGTGCTGACGCCGGGGTGAATGATGATTTTTTTGCGGGTGTCGGCTGTGCTGAGAATCTCTTTGGCCCACGATGACTCTTCCGGCTTGGGCGCTTTCAGTTGGGGAATGACAGGTTGGCTGGGCGTGTACTGGTTTTTCAACAGCCACTGCAAAAAACTTTTGGCGAGTGCAAAGTACATGTCTGCCGCATATCCTTTGCGATCATGCTTGGGAGCTAAATGGGCTTCCACGGTTAAAAACTGCTGGCTGGTTTTGCCGGTGCCAAAGCCCACCCGGATACCAATGCCGCTTAAAAATAGCAGCACCGGGATAAACGGGCTGCTGCCGCTGGAAATCACCGCGTCAAAGTACTTGCTGCGCAAATAGCACCAGAGTTGAAAAAAAGTTTTAATGCGGGATTGCCCCTGGATATTAAGCTCGATAAACGCATCGACATCCGGCAGCAGGTCGCGCACGGCATGGCTGCGGTCTTCCAGAAAGAGCGTGATATGGGCATGAGGCAAATACTTTTTGACTTCGGCAATGACCGGCGCAAACAAAATTTCATCGCCAATGCCGCCGAAGTTGATGAACGCGATTTTTTCAATCGAGCGTGGATTCATCACAGCTTGCCTTTAAAAATGTTGTTATCTTGCGGCTCGGTCAGGCGGGCCAGCGCCGCGACCATAAACCAGAACAGCAAATTAACCGAAGGCCGGTACCAGATGGTGTCGAAAATGCCATACACAAACGAGCCGGCAACCCCGGTAAACAGCGCGCCAATCAGGAGTTTTTCCTGAAGCGAAAGCGCCGGGTTATCGATGGCCAGTGCGGTGCGCAGTTTCAACACCAGCAACAGCGACAGGAAAATAAACAGGCCGATGATGCCTTGTTCGACAGCGATTTCGAGTGGCACGCTATAGGCGCCCAGTGCGTTGTAGCCGGGAACCATGTACAAGCCGTACACCAGTTTGAACGTCCCGTTGCCGGGGCCGATACCGACAATGGGGTTGTCCTTGAACATGTCGGTGGCCGAATTGTACACGTTTAACCGGTACGAGATGCTGCTATCTTCGCGCATTGAAAAAATGGAGGTGATGCGGTGGCGAATTTTTTCGGATGAAGCAATGCCCGCGCTGGCAGCTAACAGGCTGACCACCAAAATCCCAATCCAGAGAGGTTTCAAAATTTTGTGTTGCCTGAGCGTATGATCGTGCCAGATGAGATGGCCGAGATACGCAAACGTGGAAACCAACATCACGGCAATGGCTAAAAATCCGCCGCGAGAACCGGTAAGAACCAGCGCGATCAAAATCAGGACGGCAACGCCCAATAGACCGACAGAGAGGAGCGTCGGTAAGGTTTTCTTCTGGAAGTTGATGAATGCCAATCCGGTGGTGGCGGCCAGACAGGGGATGAGAAAGCCTGCGAGCAGATTGGGGTTGGATGGTTTGAGTGTGCCGAAAATCCGATCCATTTGCAGTTCTGGGTTGATGGACGGATCGCTCCAGGTGGCCAGCGGTTGGATATGGTTGAGGTGTTGATAGAAACCAATCAGTGACTCTCCCAGGCCGATGACAGTCAGTAAACCCAGCAGTGTGGCAATGGTTTTAAAGCCTTGCTCACTGATGATGCGAAACACAACATAGCCCGCCACAAAAGTCAGCATTTTAGCGAGGCCGATCACGCTGGTGCTAAAAAATGATGAAAACGCAGTGGAAAGCGCTGCCGAACCCAGAAAGGCCAGCACCAGCAAATCGATAATCGTGATGCGGTTGAGAACAGCAGGTCGAAAGAATAGCCAGCCAGCCAGCGCCATGACAAACAACAAGCCAACCACGGCGCCGATCAGACCGGTTTCGGCAAATGAGAGCAGGATAAATAAACCGGCTACGCCTAACGTCAATAAAAAGCGAACCAGCGAACCAAACCACATGATGCTGGGGTTGGTGCTGCCCAGTTTCAAACCAACTTCGCGTGTGAGCGCGCCCAACGTGGATTGACGAATCCAGTGGCTGATTTCCAAGCCGGACGTCTCAGCCAATCGAACCCAGGGTCGAAGCAGGAGAGAGCCTTGGAGCGCTTGTGAAAAAAAAGTCATGCTATTTGGCGGCGGCTTTTTCAGTCACTTCGTGGATGCCGACAATGGCGCCGGGCACACGATACGTTTTGCCTTCCACCTCAATGCCCAAGCCGATTTTAACCTTGATGCCCTCGGTCACATAGCCGTCTTGCGTAAACAAAGCATGATCCTTCAGTGTGATCAGGTAATCGTAACCATAGGGATCGGCGGGGTCTTCAACGGTTTTGAGCGTACCGCCGGGCAGCATGAATGATGTGTGCTTGGGCGTGCGTTTGACGTTCACAATTTTTACTTCGCCGCGTGGCTGGTTGCGGATAGTGATCGACAGTTTCTTGCCGGGTTCAAACAGTTCCGGCTGCAAGGTTTTGAGGTTGCGAATGTAGATGGTGTATTCGATATCGCCCTCGCCCTTAATGATCTGACCGGATGTTTGGTACATGCCCGATTGCACGGCGATAATGCCGAGT
>CAZXUP010000112.1:0-5924 GCA_964643815.1 uncultured Vampirovibrionales bacterium | reverse complement strand
GTCAGCAGCACGGCGAGCGTCAGGCCCAAAAAGTCGATCACATTGATTTTGCCGAAAAGTTGGCCGGATTGATTGATGAACATGTTACTTTCCCGTTGCCTTTCCCGTTTCTAGCTCTCAAAACTTTCCAAATCTAAAACTCAGAAAACACTAGACCTGTATCTGGCGTTGATCGCCGAGGGTTTTTAGTAAGCTCTCATCCAGGTCATTCAACGCGCCCAGCAACTCGGTTTGCGTGGTGGTGGAAGCACCAAACCGTTTGACGACAATGCTGGCCGCAAGATTGCCCAAAACGGCGGCTTCCAGCATGGAGGCCCCGGCGGTGAGCGCGAGTGTTAAGGTGCCAACCACTGTATCGCCCGCGCCGGTGACATCAAATACTTCGCTGTGGTTGAACACCGGAATATCCGTCATCCGAGGTGGTGTGCCGTTTTCACCGCGCTCAAACAGGCTCATGCCCGCTTCGCCTCGGGTAATCAGCACATTCTCGCCGTTGGTTTTGTTCAGCAGGTCGGCACCGGCGCGCATCACGGCGCTGGGTGAATCCAAATCGAAACCAACGTTTTTTTCCGCTTCCGGTTGGTTGGGTGTCAAAATCGTGGCGTTCTGGAATGCTGCGAGATCGCGTTGGCTGTCCACGGTCATGATCAAACCGTGTTTTTTGCGCAAGGCCTGGCAATGGGCGATGACAGTCGGTGTTAAGACACCCAGCGCGTAATCGGACAGCAGCAACGCGTCAAATTCCGGCGCCATTTGGGTGAGGGTATCCAGCAACTTGTTTTCCACCTTGGCGGACAGCGGCTGATTCGATTCGCGATCAATGCGGACAATCTGCTGGGTGACGGAATGGTTGGCGATGCCCGAAATCCGTGACTTGGTGCTGGTCGGGCGGTCCTCATCCTGAATCAGTCCGCTGCCGTCGATGCCGTCGCGTTGCAGGGCATCCAATAACAGGCTGCAATAGTAGTCTTTTCCGGAAACGCCCACGATGGCCGTGCGCTTGGCGTTGAGCTTTGCCACGTTGTGCGCGGCGTTGCTGCCCGCGCCCAAAATGATGTCGGTTTGCTCATGGCGCAGGATCAGCACCGGTGCTTCGCGCGAAATGCGGTGCGTGCCACCGTAGATCATCTCGTCAATGGCGAGATCGCCGACCACGAGTACGCGACCCGTGCTTAATTTGGGGATGAGTTGGCTCAACGCAGCTTTCATACGCATCATCATACTTGCAAACAATACCGGGGTAAAGGCCTCAGGGCAGCGATTCCTGTGTCGATTGTTGTGCCAAGGGTTGTGATAATTCACTGAGCTTCTTTTCCAGATCGGCGATTTGCTTTTGCACATCCGCCGGATTTTTCAGCCCGCTGTCGATGGACTGTTTGTAATAGTCCAGCGCCAGCTTATACGATTGTTGCGTATCCAGGTGCATTTGTGCGACCTGACTTTTGTCGGTCTTGGCGTCATCTTCCAGCGTACGCACGTCTGCCGACAGTTTATCGGCTTTGGCTTCATACGTAATGGCCATGGCTTTCTGCAGTTCGGCTTTTTCCAGCTTGGTGCCGCTGGCGCCGGGGTGTTCCAACAGCAGGGTAAACATCTGAATCGCCTTGGCGAACTGTCCCTGCATCTGGTAAGCGATCGCCAGGTTGTAGATGGTGCTGGGTTCCTCGGGCTGCAAATCGCGCGCGGCTTCCAGGCGGGCCACGGCGCCGTCAATGTTGCCCGATTGCATCATGGTTTGCGCTTTCTGGTTCAGCTCGGCAATGGAGCGCTGGTGCACGATGTCTTTTTGGCAGCCGGTCAGCGTAACCAAAACAAAGGCCAAGACAAAACAAAACGTAAAACAAGATTTAAGGCCGGTTTTAAAGTTGGTTTTAAACCTGGTTATTTTAAACAAAGGCGTTGCGATTGCTCTCATCGGTCTGTCCTTGTACTTGCATATGTAACTGCTGCTGAATAAACGTTTGAATAGCTTGCGGATACAATTGATGCTCCTGTTCCAGAATGCGGGCGGCCAATGTGTCCGGTGTGTCGTTGGGTAGCACAGGCACGCGGCTTTGCATCAGAACAGGGCCACCATCCACGGTATCCGTCACAACATGTACGCTGCAACCCGATTCGCTTTCCTGTGCGGCAATTACCGCCTGATGCACCTTGAGGCCCACCATGTTTTTACCGCCATACGCGGGCAGCAAGCTGGGATGAATGTTGAGAATCTGGTTGGGGTAGGCGGTTAACAGCGGCTCGCTCAGGATGCGATCATATCCGGCCAACACCACCAACTGGACGCCGTGTGTTTTCAAGGTTTCGGCAATGGCGGCATCAAAGGCCTGTCGGTTTTCGTAATCGGCTTTGTCGAGCGCGACTGTTGTGAGTCCTTTGGCTTGCGCCAGCGTCAGGCCGGGGGCATCGGCATGATTGGAGATCACGATAGCAATGTCCGCGTTGGAAAGACGCCCGGTTTCAATAGCTTGCTGAATGGCGGTGAAGTTGCTGCCACGCCCTGACAGCAAAATTCCCAATCGGCATTTTGAGCTGGCCTGACTCATCGGATTATGACCTCTGAGGTGCCTGCGGCAGGTACCAACTGGCCGATGATGCAGGCTTGCTCGCTGGTTTCGCGCGCGAGAAAATCCAGCACGTTTTGCGCCTGATTTGCTTTGACAACGAGAATGAATCCGATGCCACAGTTAAAGGTATGCCACATGGTCTCGTTGCTCAGTTGGCCCAGCGTTTGCAGATACGAAAAAATGGGGGGCGCTTGCCAGCGGCTTGCGTCGATTTCCGCCGACAGGTTGGCGTTGAGGATGCGCGGGATATTGTCGTAAAATCCGCCGCCGGTGACATGCACCATGGCGTTCACTGCATCCGGGAGTGCTTGCAAAAGCCTGAGGACGGGCTGCACATAAATGCGGGTGGGCGTTAGCAGAACATCAGCGAGTACACCACCGGCCTCCAGAAGGGGTGCTTCCAGATCGTGCTTGTGATCCTGAAGCAGGATTTTGCGCACCAGGCTGAAGCCGTTGCTGTGCAAGCCGGAGCTGGCAAGACCAACCAAGACGTCACCGGCGGCAATTTGGTCTTTTTTGGGATATAAATTCTCTTTTTCGGCTACGCCCACGCAAAAACCGGCCAGGTCATATTCCTGGTTGGCATAAAACCCCGGCATTTCGGCGGTTTCTCCGCCAATCAGCGCGCATTCCGCCTGTCGGCAACCTTCGCTGATGCCGGATAATACCTGCTCAAACGCATCGGGCCGTATTTTATCCGTGGCCAGATAATCCAGAAACACCAGCGGTTTGCCGCCATTCACCAGAATGTCATTGACGCTCATGGCAACTAAATCGATACCGACAGTAGAGTGCCGGTTGCTTTCAAAGGCCAGTTTCAGTTTGGTGCCGACGCCGTCGCAGGCGCACAGCATCACGGGTTGCTGATAGCCGGGCGGAATTTCAAACGCGCCGCTAAAGCCGCCGATGCCACCCAAAAGCCAGGGCATGGCCGTTTGCCGGGCGGCGGATTTGGCAATCTCAACCACGGCATCGGCGCTTTTCAAATCCACGCCAGCCTGGCGGTAGGCTTCATCCGATGGGCAGGTGGGCATGTGCACAACTCCTGTAAGCAACGCCCAATAGCTTACCTGAAAATCCGGCTGATTGCACGGCTTGGCGATGATGAAATAGTCGATTACGCCATATTGAGTAACGCTTTTGTTGTAATCCGCGCAAGCTCTGCCCTGCTTATATTCTGAGCAATTGCATCGGGCTACTGCGGGACGTTGAGCGTGGCGTGACGGATCTGCAAGCGTTCAACCGCCGTGTAAAAGCGCCGGGTTCCGCTGCCGGATAGCTCCGGTTGTGGCATCGTGGTTTCGGCGGCAGGGTTGAGTGGCGTTTCAAAAGCGAGTTCGGTGGGGGGCAGGATTGAGGCCGGTTCAATCTGTTGTTGTTGTGCGTAGCCAGCCAGTAGAAAGGCAGCGCAACCCAAGCCCGCCAGTCCAATGCTACCCGCTGTCAGGCAGAGTCCTAACCGCAGGGCTTGTCCCAGACGCAATGCACGCAAAACCACACCAGTTCCCTCAGTCCGTACCTTGTAAAACCACGTTTTGATGAACGTTTAATTAGTGTAGCGTTTCCTGCCCGAGAGGGGAAGGTGGGGCGAGTGATGGGAATCGAACCCACGTATACCGGTACCACAAACCGGGGCCTTGACCGCTTGGCGACACTCGCCACGAGAGTAAACCTTCGGGGCCCAATTATTGTATCCGAGGGGCGGCGGAACCTCAAGCCCCTGTTCACATGTTTAAAAAAGTGTTCCAGTTGCGTTTCCATCGGCAAAACAGGTGTGCTATCATCACCGTATGGTAAAGCTGACAACGCTGCAGGCCGTTATCATGACCGGGTCCCGGGATGTGCATAACCCCCTGTTGGCCGGGACCGGACTCGACAGCAAGGTGCTTCTGCCCGTGGGCGGAAAACCGATGGTGCTTTCCGTTCTGGAGACCATCGCGGCTTGCTCTTACAAACCTGAAATTTATATCAGCAGCAACGATCCGGATATCCTGAGCCTCAAAACCGATCTTGCGTTCAACGCCTTGCCCAGCGAGGATAAGGCGGTCCGCTCCATGCTCAAATCGCTGGAGCGCTTGCCGGGTGAAGAATGGGTGTTGTTTGTTTCGGGCGATCATCCCTTGCTGACGCCGGAAATGGTGGATTATTTTATTGATGAAGCGGTTCGGCGCGAACTGACGTTTAGTGTGGCGGCGGTTAACCGATCCGAGGTCAATCGGCACTATCCGCAAAGCAAGCGCACGTACTTCCCGGTCAGAAACGGGGCCTATTCGGGCGGCAATATGTTTTTGATCAACAAAAAAGAATTTCACGGCAGCGCCGAGTTTATGGAAACCATCGACCGCAATCGCAAAAAGCCCTGGAAGAACGCGGTGATGATGAATCCTCTGACCATCCTGCAATTGCTGTTCCGGCAACTGGATATTCATGAGGTGGCCGAACGCGCGTCGATGGTGTTTGGCTGCAAGGCCGGTATTGTTGATATGCCGTTTGCCGAATGCTGCATGGATGTGGATAAGCCGTCTGATCGCGAATTGGCCGAAATCATCCTGCGAAAGCGCCAGTTATCCGTCCGGGATGGGTTGAACGCATCGGAAATATTGCCGTCTCTGAACGCATCATGATATTTGATCTATCCCCGGAACTGTTGAGTTGGCTGGGCCTGGCGGCTTTGTTTGTCATGAGTTTTATCGGAGCCAGCCCGATTCCCATTCCGTTTCCGTTGACGGTGACGATTTTATGGCTGGCCCAGGTTCGAGAGCCGGTTGTGGTGATTGCAGTGGCCACGGTGGGTACGCTGGCGGGTTGGTCTTGTCTGGAAACGGTGTTTCGGCGCTGGAGCCAGCGTCCGCGCATTCAAAACAGCGTGCCGGTGGCGTACCAGCGTTTTTTTCTGAAGCAGACGGGTTGGTGGCTCTTCTTTTTTAACGCCTTGCCCTTTCCGTGGGACCCGATGCGGTTGCTGGCTTTGTTAAACGATTATCCCAGGCAACGGTTTTTGGCCATTCTGGGAATGTCGCGTGCGATTCGAAACACCATTCTGGTGACGATTGGCGGGATGCTGGCGCCGTCTAAACTGCTGTTCTGGGCGGTGCTCATTCTGTTTTTACTGTTGCCGTTTGCGGCCAACTGGCTGATGCGGCAGATTTTTACCCGTTTTCAGCCGCCTCAAGACGCGCAGCCGCCGGTTCAGCCTCGCGTGCTGTAACCCAAAGCCGATAGAATGCATAGACGCCGAGTAGAATGATCATGGGTTCCAATGGCACTCGATAGCGGGCTGAAGTGACTGTGAGCACGGGGTATAAAACCATCTGGCTCCAATATGTCAGGATGAGCAGGCGAAGACTCCCGTCGGGC
>CAZXUP010000111.1:3521-9054 GCA_964643815.1 uncultured Vampirovibrionales bacterium | reverse complement strand
TTTCCATTTTTGCAGCTTGGGCATATCCAGGCGCAGGCCGTCCACCAGGATGCCCACCTCGCTGGCGTGCTGAATTTTCTCGTACAGGCTACCCGCGTAAATCAACGCTTTGGAGGGAATACAGCCCCAATTCAGGCACACGCCGCCGATGGCTTCTTTTTCGACAACGGTGACTTTTTTGCCGAGCTGCGCCAATCGAATGGCCGCAACGTATCCGCCCGGCCCTGCGCCGATGACAATCACATCCGCTTTGTTCGCCATTTTACAAACCCTCCGAAATCAGCAACCGGGTGGGATTTTCGAGATTCTGAATGACTTCCTTGACGAACAGGGCGGCTTCCGCGCCGTCTACCACGCGATGATCGCAGGAGATGGACAGGTGCATGATGTCGCGGATCACGATCTGGTTGTCGCGCACGACGGGGCGTTTTTCAATTTTGTTCACGCCCATAATCGCCACTTCCGGATAGTTGATGATCGGCACGCCAAACAGCCCGCCAATCGAACCAATGCTGGTGAGTGTAAACGTGCCGCCGCGCATGTCATCCAGGCTTAGTTTGCCGCTGCGGGCCTTGTTGGCGAGATCGACAATTTCTTGGGCGAGTGCAAACAGGCTTTTTTGATCGGCAAATTTAATCACTGGCACCACCAGGCCCTGATCGGTCGCAACGGCAACGCCCATATGAAAATCATTTTTGTAGACCAACTCGTTAGCGGCTTCATCCAGTTGCGAGTTCAACACCGGAAACTTGCGCAGGCCCGCGATTGTGGCCTTGATCATAAACGGCAGGTAGCTGAGTTTCACGCCCTGCTCTTCGGCCAGCGGCAGCAATTCCTCACGTATTTGCACCAGGCGGGTCATGTCCACTTCTTCCACATAGGCAAAATGCGGCGCGGTTTGCTTCGATTTGACGAGATGCTCGGCGATTTTGCGGCGCAAACCGGCAAAGGGGGCGCGGCGTTCGCCTGCTGAGCGAAACTCGCCGGGACGACCCATCAAGCTTGCCGCCGCCGGACGTGTTGCGGTTGTTGGATGAGAGCCGCCGGAACCCTGCCTGACATCGTCTTGCGTGATGCGTCCGCGCGGACCGCTGCCGGCAATCAATGCCAGATCCACGCCCATTTGCCGGGCCAGCTTGCGGGTGGCGGGTGCGGCCAGCACTTTTCCGCCACTGGTTTGAGAGGCTGTGCGATCGAGTGTCGCCGTTTTGGCGGCGGGTTTTCCGTGGATGCCATTGGTGGCGGGAGTTGCCGCTTCTGTTGCTTTTGCAGTGGTTGCGGATGCTTTGCCGCTCGTTTTTTCTTCACCGGCTTTCTCATCAAACACGGCAATCACGCTGCCCACTTTAATCACCTCGCCCGCCTTGCCGCGCAGTTCCTGAATGGTACCGCTGACGGGCGCGGGGATTTCCGCCGTGACTTTGTCGGTCATCACTTCGACAATGGGTTGATCTTCCTTCACGAAATCGCCGACTTTGACGAGCCACTCCACGATTTCGCCTTCATGAATGCCTTCCCCGATGTCGGGTAGTTTGAATTCAAATGCCATGATCCATCAACCTCTTCAATAAATTTTTTTAGATCTGGGTCCGTTCCCTTCCAGACCCTTCCCTGTTATTCAAATTCCATCACTTCCTTAATGCCGAGGAACACGCGGATCGCATCCGGCACGTAGATTTTTTCCAGCGTGTACGGAAACGGCGTATCAAACCCGCCGATGCGCTTGACCGGCGCTTCCAGAGCATCGACGGCGCGCTCGGCAATCAGGGCGGCAATCTCCGCGCCGTAACCGCAGGTTTTGGGCGCTTCGTACACAATCAACGCCCGCCCTGTCTTGCGAACCGAATTGAGAATCGCTTCTTCATCCACCGGGTACAGCGTGCGCAAATCAATAATCTCGCAAGAGACGCCCTCTTTTTCCATTGCTTTTTCAGCGGCCAGCTTGCAGGGTTCCACCATTGCGCCGTAGCAGAAGATGGACAGATCGGTGCCTTCCTGCGCGACACGGGCCGGGCCAATAGGTACGGTAAAGTCGCCTTCCGGCACGTTGCCTTTGACGGAGCGGTAGATTTTTTTCGGCTCCATGAAAATCACCGGATCTTCGCCGCGAATGGCCGAAGCCAGCAACCCCTTGGCGTCTTCCGGGGTTGAGGGAATGACGACTTTGAGGCCGGGGGTGTGTGCAAAATAGGCTTCCGGGCTTTGCGAGTGATACAAACCGCCGCGAATGCCGCCGCCGTACGGGGTGCGAATCACCACCGGAGAGGTAAACTCTCCGCCCGAGCGATACCGGAACTTGGCGAGTTCAGAGACAATCTGATCGAACGCCGGGTAGATAAAATCGGAAAACTGGATTTCCGGCACGGGCTTCAAGCCATACACGGCCATCCCGATGGCGGCGCCCACAATGCCGGATTCATTCAATGGGGTGCTGAACACGCGCTCGTCGCCAAATTCCTTGTGGAGTCCTTCGGTGGCGCGAAACACGCCTTCGTTCACGGCCACATCCTCGCCAAACACCATCACCCGGTCATCGCGTCGCATCTCGGTTTTGAGGGCGTCGTTGATCGCTTGCAATAACGTCATTTGTGCCATTGTCAAAGTCCTTTTCCCTCAATTACAACGGAAATTCGCCTTCATCGGCGCGCTCAAACTCACTCTCGTTTTCAAGCAGTTCATCACGTTGCCGCGCCAGCGCCGGAGGCATGTCTTCGTACACATCGTCAAACAGGCTGGCCCAGCTCGGTTCGGGGCGGGTTCCGGCTTCGGTTGTGGCGAGATTAATCTGCGTGCGGGCTTCTTCCCACACCTGCTCTTCGTATTCTTCGGTCCAGATGCCTAACTGCTTCATGTAGTTGCGTGCGCGGAAAATCGGATCGCGTTCTTCCGTCATCCACTGGTCGCCTTCGTTTCCGCGATAGCGGGTAGGGTCATCCGATGACGAGTGCGGACCGGCCCGGTAGGTGAACAGCTCGATCAACGTGGGGCCTTCGCCGTTGCGGGCGCGGGTGTAGGCTTCTCTGGACGCCTGGTATACGGCAATCACATCGTTGCCGTCCACCCGGATGGAGGGTACACCATAGCCTGCGCCCTTGCTGTGCAAGGTTTCCGCGCCGCACTGTTTGGACACCGGCAGCGAGATGGCGTATTGGTTATTCACGATAAACAGCACCACGGGCGGCTTGTAGACACCGGCAAAGGTGAGCGCCGAATGGAAATCGTTGGAGGAGGTGCCGCCGTCGCCGATGTAGGTGACGGTCACGGATGGATCTTTACGGTATTTGGCGGCCATGGCGGTGCCCACGGCATGAATGAGATGCGTGCCGATGACGCTGGAGAAGCTCACAAAATGGGTGCCTTTGTGCGTGTAATGCGCTGGCATCTGGCGGCCCTTGGCCAAGTCTTCCTCGTTGCCGTACAGGTGATCGGCCAATACTTCCAGCGGGACGCCCCGATACAGCAACACGCCGTATTGGCGATAGTACGGGTACACCCAGTCGTTGGCCTGCAAGGCATGGGCGGTGCCGATTTGCACGGCCTCCTCGCCGGTCGAGGTCACGCAAAAGCCAATCCGGCCCGATCGTTGCAGCTTTTTCTGCCGCTCATCGTAGGCCCGAACCATCACCATACCCTCGTACATGCGCTTGACTTCATCCACCGACAAACCGGGAGGCAGCTTGGTCGGCTTGGCGTTGTCCGCCATCACCCGAAGCAGGGTGTCCGCACCTGACGAACCGGCTGATTTACTGGGCATGGGCCGTCTCCTTTTGTCTGTCGATAATGCCTTTGATGAAAAACTCTCCCGCGCGGTACGAACTGCGCACCAACGGGCCGGAAGCGCAGTACAAAAAGCCGAATTCTTCTTCGGCAACCCGCTGCCATTCCTTGAATTGTTCCGGCGTGACGAACTGTTCGACGGCGAGATGCCTGCCAGTGGGCTGCAAATACTGGCCCAGGGTCAGGATGTCCACGCCATGGGCGCGTAAGTCGGCCATGCACTGGCGCACTTCGCCGTCCGTTTCGCCCAGCCCCAGCATAATGGATGATTTGGTGAAGTGGTTGGGCATCCAGTCCTTGGTGCGTTGCAGCAGGGTCAGTGTTTGCTGGTACCCGGCCCGGCGGTCGCGTACGACATGCGTCAGGCGTTCGACGGTTTCGATGTTCTGGGCGATGACATCCGGTTTGCTGGCCAGCAGTGTTTTCAGCGGTGTTTCTTGTCCTTGAAAGTCTGGAATCAGCACCTCGACAATAATCTCCGGGCAGGCGCTTTTGATGGCCGTGACGCATTGGGCAAAGTGCGCTGCGCCGCCATCGGGTAGGTCGTCACGGTCAACCGAGGTGAGTACCACGTACTCCCAACCGGCCTTGGAAATCACGTCTGCCAGCTTTTGAGGCTCCTCGATATCCAGCCAGCCGTTGGGATTGCCGGTTTTGACGGCGCAGAAGCGGCAGCCTCGCGTGCAGACCTCGCCCATCAGCATAAACGTGGCGGTGCCGCCCGCCCAGCATTCGCTGATGTTGGGGCATTTGGCTTCCTCGCAGACGGTGGCCAGTCCCAGGCTTTTGGAGATGTTTTTCAGCGTAAAGTACCGCTCTCCCGCTGGGGGACGGATTTTGAGCCACTCAGGCTTACGGGTAGGTTTTGGAGCCTGTTTGAGAATGATACGAGCCTCTCAAAACGCCAATCTATCGCGAACGGCTTCATTATAACCAAAGAAAGCCCGATCCCCAAATCCTGGCTTTTGCCTGCCGCTGGCTTGCCTTGATTGGACTTTTGGAGCGTGTTATTTTTTGACGCAAAATCTCAGCAGGATTTCAAATGTTTTCGAGGGCTTTCCATTAGGCCCGACACCGGCAATCCTGGACTTTTGTCGTTCACTAGCAACTTCCCGTCATGTTTGGCCTTATTACACGTGAGTCAGCGATGCCGTTGCATTCTCCCCTTCTTCAATTCCCTTTTGGCCGCTGCAACCAGGAGTTTTAACCAATCATGGCTTTCAGAACGACGAATTTGAAACGAGCAGCCGCGGTTCTGGTGGGTGCTTTGATTTTGACCACCCAAGCCGTGCCGATGGCGCAGGCCTATATGCCACAGTTTGACGCGGAAGAACGGGAAAACATCAGCGTCTATGACAGGGCCTCCCGTGCGGTGGTAACCATCAACGCGCTGGTGGATGGCCGCCCTTCCAGCGGTTCGGGCGCCTTAATCGACGAATCCGGCGTCATCATTACCTCTAGCCATGTGATTGGTAACGCCACCACGGTGCATGTGTCCCTGGCGGATGGTCGCAAGACGATTGCCAGCGTGATTGGCCGCGCGGGCGAGAAGTCCGACCTGGCCTTGATTAAAGCCAACTTCGATGGCCCTCTGCCGTATCTCAAGCTGGCCGATTCCAAGCAAATCCGGGTGGGGCAGAAAGTCCTGGCCATCGGAAATCCCTACGGCTTCGAGCGCACGCTGACCACCGGCATCATCAGCCGCATTGACGGCGAACGGAACCGAATCCAGACCGATGCGGCCATCAATCCGGGC
>CAZXUP010000111.1:0-3511 GCA_964643815.1 uncultured Vampirovibrionales bacterium | reverse complement strand
TTGGATACGCAGGGCTATATCATCGGCATCAACCAGTCCATCTACAACCCGGACGGCAACCGCTCCAACATCGGCATCGGCTTTGCGGTGCCGGTCAACACGGCCAAGCAGTTTCTGAAGGCCCTGGCCGAGCAGGAGCCGCTGCCTGCCACGGTGGCCGCCATCAGCAAGCAGCCGGTCATCCGCTACCGCAGTCGCAACGATGCAACGGGCGGCTACGAGAACGTGTCGATGATTCTCCAGCGGGTCAGCAGCACCCCGTAAGCAATTTATGAAAGGCTCGCCAAGCTTAGTAGGCGGGCCTTTCAGTTTGAACGCTGTTCTTTGGCCCACTCCAAGACGATAGAGGCTTCTTCAGGGTCTTTTGAAAACAGGTCGGCGTAATGAAGCTTTCTTAATTCTTTGTAAGAGACATCGTAGAGTGCGGCCAGACTTTTAAGCGTTTCTTTTTTGGGATTCCTGCTGCCTTTTTCATAGTTCAGGATTTGCACGTCTGAAAGACCGACCTCCCTGGCGATATCCATTAAGGAAAGGCTTCCCCTCAACTCTTTTAATCTCTGCCCTAGAAGAGTCATTGACAGCAATTCTCTAAAGTGTTAATCTTTCACTAACAAAATTGTTAGTGGCTTTGTGGCTGTTTTGTGTGTGCTCGACAGTCACATATAGATACGTTACCACGCCTATGAAAGGCTGTCTTTGTGACGCGCGATTTTTCGGAACTCTTACACAACCTGACACCCCGACAGGGTGTGGATTTGGCTCAGAGAATGCTGCGTAGTATTCATCCCGAATGCCAGCAGGAGGAATTGGAGCGGATACTGGCGGGGCTGGACCGGCAGGTGATGGAAACGGAGTGGGCACGGGCGTTCGAGGACTGTTCCGATCCGTTGCAGGCTTTTGCCAGTTTTCTACGGACTTTTAAAGCCGCCTTGATGGCAGGATAGGTCGCGATCCATTAAAAAAGCCCCCCACACGGGAGGCTTTTTGTAGAACGGATGAAAACGGACAGCCTAGTTGCTTTGTTCGCCGCCACCTTCCGGCTTGTTGTTAGTGTCGTCGGCTGCGGGCGCTGCGGCTTCTTCCGTTTTGGCTGGCTCTGCGGCCGGTGCTCCGGGTGCTTGTTGTTCGGCGGTTGGCTGCTGCTCTTCGCCGCTACCAAAAACCGGTTTGTTTTGAGAGGCCCGGTAGCCGTGGTACAGGCCAAATGCCGCGAGGGCGCATCCTGCAATGGTAATGGGTATAGTTGCGCCGGATGCCAGTCCAAAACTGACAAGCGTTCCGCCAAAGCCGGCAACGGCAGCGGCGGTGCCGACTGCTACTTCCAGCGTTGGGAGTGCGTATTTTTTGACTTTGCTTCCCCAGCCTTCTTTCGCTTCAGCTGGTTCCTGCTCGGGTTTTTCATTGGTGTTGTTGCAGGGGGCGTGTCCAAACTTAACCGTATCAATGCTGCAGCCAAAGCTGGCGGGCGGTGCAGCCTGAGGGGCAGAGGCGCTTGACGCGACCTGTGGCGCAGCAGTGGCTGCTGTTGTGAAAGAGGGTTGAGGAAAGCCGATTGGTGGGGTGGAAGTCATGGAACACTCCTTGTTTTTAATGCTGATAATCCCATCTGCTTCATAAACGCGACTGAAGGCAAACGCATGCTAGCGCAACCTCATAGTATAAACAAATATGAAGCCGACCCGAGCCGGACGAGGGTCTTTTAGCGTTCTTGGCAAGCTTTCCCTGGATTCCCGCCTTCGCGGGAATGACAGGGGGGCTACCGATCCTATCTAAAGCCAGCTTGCTGGCCGCCTTCGCGGGAATGACAAGTCTGGCATGGCGCGACTATCAATTTATTCTTAAAGCTGGTTGATGTAGATAGGCTTGTTGGTGTTGTAGGTGTTGCTGAGGTAGTTCAGCATGATAATCTCGGTGCGCTGTCCGGGCGCAATGTTGATCAGCACGCGATCCACCAGCCGGTGAATGAGATACACGCCCCGCCCGTGGGTATCCATCAGCCCGGCGCCCGAAATATTGCGATCGAGCCAGTACAAAATTTCCTCCGCCGTAATGCGTCCGCCCTGATCGACGATGGCAATGCCGATGCGTTCGGTGTCTTGTCCGTAGTAAAGATAAACGTACTCGCTCTCTTCCAGTTGTTCAATCTGCTGGCCCTTGTCGTATTTCAACGAGCCATCCGGTAGCTTGGCCACATGATAGACGGCGTTCGTGGTTGCTTCAATCACAGCGGTCAGCAAATCGTTCAAATTCGGGACTTTGGCGTTTTCCAGAAACTGCTGCAAGGCGTTGAACGCCACCATGATGTCATCGCTGTTCTTAATCACCACCTGGTTCATCTGGCAAAACGCGTCCATGTAGTTTTCGATGCCGAAGGCGGACGACGGGGCCAGCAAATTGTTGATGACGGTGGAGAGTTCATCAAAGTTAAATGGGGCGGTTTTGGCGATGATGTTGAAGACGCCGGTTTGTTTGGCGTTTCGGATATATTCTTCGACCTGATACGCTGTAATCATGGCGGTTTTGGTTTTGGGATAATTTTTCTGGATGTATTGAATCAGCGCAAAACCGTCCTCGCCGGGCATATTAATGTCGCTGATGACCAGGTCGTAGGTGTGGATCTGCAGTTTTTCACGGGCTTCCGCCGGATTGGAACTGGCATCCAGGCTCAAGTCGTAGTTGGCCTCGTGATAGGTTTCCAAATAACCAATCAGGCCTTCCCGGATGAGATCGTCGTCGTCCACAATCAGCAGCCGATACAGCGGCCGGGGAACGGCGGAATTGGGAACGGCCTGGTTGAGTTGCTGGCTCACGATTGCAAAACCTCAATCACGGGATTCAATTACGTTAATTGCCTGGTTTCGTCATAAACGGGAAGCGAGACTTTGAATTCCGTTCCTTCCCACTTGACGCTTTCAACCGAAAGCAGCCCGCCGTGTTGTTCAACGGTTCGGTAGCTGATGCTCAAGCCCAGCCCGACGCCGCTATGGCCCTTGGTGGTAAAGAACGGGTCAAAGATTCGGTTGATAACTGTTTTATCGATTCCTGGCCCGTTATCTTTAACATGGGTGATGATAAAGGGTTTTCCGTTTTCCTCATGGGTCGTGTAAAAGATACTGAGCGCCCCTTTGCCGTCGGTGGCGTCGCAGGCGTTCTTAAACAGGTTGTAAAACACCTGCTCCAGCTTCACCCGGTCGCACTGGATCATGCAATCCGTCTGACCCTCTATTTTGAACGTGAATTGCGAAAATTGTGGGTGGCTTTTGAGCGCGCTCACCATATCCGAAATCATTTCGTGGACGGCAATCGGCATCAAAACCAGTTGCGACGGCTTGGAATAGGCCAGCAATTCGCTCACCAAAATGGCGGCTTTCTCGTTGGCCCGGATGATTTTGTTTACCTCTCCCAGCGCTTTCTCCAGGCTATCCAGCAGTTTGGGTTCCTGCTGGCTCAGGGGCGTTTGTTTCAGACGCTCCAGGTTCATTTTGATGAGCGACGTGCTCATGGAAATGCC
>CAZXUP010000110.1:5357-9083 GCA_964643815.1 uncultured Vampirovibrionales bacterium | reverse complement strand
CGGTCGATATCAAGGGCTTCCAGTTCTCGGCGCCGGTTAAAGACAAGGAGGCCGAGCTGGCGGCGCAAGCCAAAACCGCCCAAGAGCAAAACTTCTACCTGCAACTGGCGTCTGTTGGGGCAATGGTCATCCTGGGCATTGCGGCCCTGTTTATCTTCTACAGCCTGTTTAAAAAGCCGGCGGAAGGGGAACTGGTGGAAGAACTGGAAGACTACAGCTACGTGGATGAACCGGCGACGACCCAGTTGCTGGAAGACAACCACATCCCGGTGATTGAAGCCAGACTGGATCCGGAAATCGAGCACATGCGGAACGCCCTCAATAACCTGGTGGAGCAAGACCCGACGGAAGCCGCCCGCGTGCTGGTGACCTATATGAAAGAACTGTAGATCCTGCTGATAAAGCGATAGGTCGATACGTTATACTGAGAGCAGAGAGATGTGGCCAAAACCCTGATAAATAAGAGCGTAAACAATCATGTCTGAAACGTTATCCGTTCGTCATATGAGCAATTCCCAAAAGGTGGCGGCCTTGCTGATTGCCCTGGGACCTAAAACGGCGTCGGAAATCATGAAAAATATTGATGATGAAACCGAGGTTGAGCATATTGCGCTGGAGATCGCCTCGTTGCAGCGTGTCAACCCGGATATCCTGAACGAGATTCTGGCCGAATTTTATACCCTGTTCCAGGCCAGCGGCTATCTGGCAACCGGTGGGGTTTCGTATGCCCGCCAACTGTTGGAAGAGGCTTATGGTGAAAGCCAGGCTGACAAAATTTTGGAGCGCCTCGTTGCCACGCTTCAAACCAACCCGTTCGATTTTTTCAACAACGCCGATCCGTCTCAGTTGGCGACGTCGTTTCAAAACGAAAACCCGCAACTGGTGGCGTTGGTGTTAGCCTACCTCAAGCCCGAACGCTCGGCGGCGGTTCTGAGTGCGCTGTCTCCCGAAATGCAGACGGATGTGGCCCTACGCATCGCCGAAATGGATCGCACCAACCCGGAGGTGCTGCGTGAAGTCGAGCGCATTATGGAAAACAAGTTCTCCAGCGTTGTCACGGCAGATTTCAGCATGGCGGGTGGCGTGGAGTCTCTGGCCGAAATCATCAACCGCAGCGATCGCACCACGGAAAAGGCCATTTTGGACAGCCTGGAAATGCGGGATCCGGAAATTGCCGAACAGGTGCGCGAACTGATGTTCGTCTTCGAGGATGTGATTCATCTCGACGATCGCGCCATTCAGCGTGTGCTGCGCGAGGTGGATACGAAAGATCTGGCGCTGTCGCTGAAGGGCGCCAACGACGACGTCAAGGAAAAGGTGTACCGCAACATGTCCGAGCGCGCCTGTACCATGTTGAAAGACGATATGGAGTACATGGGGCCGGTACGCGCCAAGGATGTTCAGGAAAAACAGACGTATATCGTCAGCATCATCCGTGCGCTTGAAGGTGCGGGCGAGATCGCGATTTCTCGCGGCTCGGAGGAAGATGACTTTATCGAGTAGGTATCATGACCAAGTTTACGCGTATTAATCAGCCAGTCACCCATCCCCGGACCGAGAGCCGGGTTTTTGGCGAGAAAGTGACTGTCGGGGAGCCGTTTCAGATTCGCGGCGATGCCGAGTTGCGCGAGCAAGTGGAAAATTCGCTGGAGCTGATGGCCAAGCAGCGTTTGCTGGAAGCGGAGAACAAGGCGGAAAAAATTATCAAGGAAGCGGAAGAGCAGGCGAAGACCCTTCTCGAAAAGTCCAACGCGCAGGCCCGCGAGATGATCAGTCTGGCGGAAGGGCAGGTCGATCAGATTAAAGAAAGTGCTTACGAGCAGGGGTTTAAAACTGGCTTTCAGGAAGGCTATACGGATGCAACCGAACAGGTGGGCGCCGAAACCCGCGACTTGCTGCAAGGCGTCCAGACAATGGTGGATGGGGCCTACGAGGCTGAAAAACGTGTGCTGAAGGATTTTGAAAAACATGCGTTGCAACTGGTGCGGCATGTTGTGCAAAAAGTGCTGCGCCGCGAGTTGCAGGATGCTCCGGAAACCGTGCTGGGCATGATTGAGCAGGCCATCGAAGGTCTGTATTTGAGCGGTAAGGTTCGCGTGGTGGTGAGCGCGCAGACGATTCAGGAATTGCGCGAGTTCAGCGCCAAAACGGAGGAGGCTCTGGATATCATGAGCCGCTTTGAACTGGTGGCCGACCCGGCGCTCGATCTGCACCAGATTTACATCGTCAGCCAGGAGGGCAGCTTTGAGCTGACGCCGGACGTGCAAACGCAACAACTGCTTGCCCCGCTGGAGAAAGCGCTGGAATTGCCTCGCCCGGAACCAACGGAGAAATCCGCGCCGAACGACCCGGAAGTGGATACAGCCACAGCACGAACAGAACAAGCCGGGGAGATACCGCAGGACGCCCCGGTCGATATGCCCGATATGGATGAGGAGCGCCGGGATCACGAGGAGCGTTCCTGATGTCCGTTGGCTATGACGCCGAGAGCCTTGCCCGGCTCATCGACAAAGCCGATCCCTATCAGGAGATTGGCCTGGTGGATCAGGTCATCGGGTTGGTGATCGAATCGCGCGGCCCCAAGGCCAAAATCTCGGATGTGTGCCTGATCGAAACGGGCGATCCGTTTGCGCCGACGATACCGACTGAAGTTGTCGGCTTTAAAGAAGGCAAGCTGCTGCTGATGCCATTGGGCGAGATGGGCAATCTTTCGCCCGGTGCGCGGGTGGTCAATACGGGGCATTCGTTTCGCGTCAATGTAGGCCCCGAACTGGTGGGCCGCGTGTTGGACGGCCTGGGCAATCCCCTGGATGATCGTTTCGACATTTCCAACGATCTGGCGTTTCATGTGCATGCCCATGCGCCGCATCCGCTCAAACGAAAAGAAATTTCGGAAACCATTCCATTGGGTGTTAAATCGATCGATGGTTTTATGACCGTCGGCAAAGGCCAGCGGATTGGGATTTTCTCTGGTTCGGGCGTCGGTAAAAGTACGACCTTGGGCATGGTGGCCCGTAATACGGAAGCAGACTTGAGCGTGATTGCCCTCATTGGCGAACGGGGCCGCGAGGTGCAGGATTTTATCGAGAACTCGCTGGGGCCGGAAGGCATGAAACGTTCGGTGGTGGTGGTCTCAACATCCGAACAGCCCGCGCTGATGAAGATCAAGGCGGCCCTGGTGGCAACCACGATTGCGGAATATTTTCGAAAAAGCGGAAAAAACGTGATGCTGATGATGGACTCGCTGACCCGGGTGGCCATGGCGTTGCGCGAAGTGGGCTTGGCGGTCGGAGAACCGCCCACCAGCCGGGGCTATACGCCTAGCGTGTTTGCCTTTATGCCCAAGCTGCTTGAGCGTAGCGGGACGTCGGACACGGGTTCGATTACCGGTTTGTATACGGTGTTGGTGGAAGGTGACGACATGAACGAGCCGGTGGCCGACATGGTGCGAGGCTTGCTGGACGGGCACATTGTACTGAGCCGCGAGCTGGCCGAGCACAATCATTTTCCGGCTGTGGACGTTCTGGGTTCCATCAGCCGTTTGATGATTCAGATTACCGATCCGAAGCATCGCGAGGCAGCGGGGAAAATTAGGGATCTGATCGCCACGTATAAACGCTCGGAAGATTTGATTAACATCGGCGCCTATGTGCCGGGTGGCAATCCCAAGCTGGATCAGGCCGTCGCGATCATAGTGGCGCCCCCCGAAGACCGTCTTGCTGACGT
>CAZXUP010000110.1:0-5347 GCA_964643815.1 uncultured Vampirovibrionales bacterium | reverse complement strand
TGGCCGTCAACTTGAGAAGCGAGATTGATGCTCTGCTCCGGCAGGATGTTCATGACAACGCGCCGTTCGGTTCGACCGTCGAGCAGATGCTCAAACTCGCTTCAAAAATCAGGACGTAAGTTGAACAGAACTCGTTTGTAATCGGTTTTGTTCGATGTGGTGGAGTTCAGTTTTTACTACCGGAAGCTAGACATGATGTTATTGGTTGTGCAGCTGGCGAAACCACTCGGATCTCTGGCCGCATCAGGACAGCTTGCGTCACTGGTGCTATAGCTTACGTTGACTGTCGATGTGCAGGAGCCGCCATCATCTTTGTAGCCACCCGTGCCGCAAAGAGAGACTCCGTTTTGACGGTTGCCTTCGCCGTTACCAAGGTCTTTCACCTGAAGCAGGGCATTGGCGTCGTAAACAGCGGATTCGGCGACGGTTCGGGTTGCAATCGTCTTGCTCCGGACATCATCCGATAACGAATTTACATAATCTGCAATCGATGGATTGTCCATCAACCGTTCGTTTTCCATCAGTTCTTTTTGCAGGTTATGGTATGTGGTCAACTCGCCACCGCGTTGGATCATCGCAATCAATTCCGGTGCGGTTTTGGGTTGCCCGTCGAAGTTGACTGTGAGGCGGTTGAATTTCTCCGTGTCGCTGCCGCTCATGCGGGCCAGCATCTCGATGTTGGATTGGATGCGGGAAATACGGAATGCCTGGTTGGACAACTTGTTGAACATGCTCATTTGTCCGGCTGTCAATATCGCGTTTCTGCTGTTGACGCCGCCGCCTGCTTTGCCGGTGATGCCATACCGGTTACCGTTGGCGCCGGTTGTCATGGCAGAACCGCCATTGGCGCCATAGGTCATAATGCCGCCCTTGCCGTTCAGCAGCGCTGCGTTATCTTTCTGAAACTTGGCTGCTTCAGCGGCCTGAACGGCAGTTTGCAGTTCGGCATTGGCGACCTGGCCGTGCATATCTTCCCACAATGCTGTCATCTGACCATTCAGGCCGCTGCCCAACGTCATCAAGACGGCGATGGCTACAACCAGGATCAGGAATGCTATAAACAGGTATTCTGTTAACGTGTTTCCGGCATATCTGGGTCTCATTGACAAAACCCCCCTATCGCTTCGACTATCTACTTCTCTATTGTCTGGATATCGGCGTTTGTTATTATTTTCTGAAGGTTTTTAAACGGTTTCTTTACATTTTGTTACTAAAGATCCTCGATTTTCCTGAATTCCGGTTCTGAAAACACTAAAAAGAACCTTTCGGCGACCTCGTTTATGATACGGCTCAGCGGGTAAATTCTTGAGTCTGAATCTTGCAAAATTCAAGCAGGGATAATAATGCTAAATTGGCTCATCCGTATTTTGGATGGTGTGAGCGGGTTGCAGCGATGGGGTCAGGCGTGTGGCGGCCACAACGGCAAACAGCATGAGCAGTGCGCCGGCCCAGTAGGGCGTAATGCCGTAAGAATGCTGCGGGTGATGATAGTCGTAGTTCAACAGAAAACCGCCCACGATGGGGCCGAGCATGCGTCCCAGGCTGGCGGTGGATTGCATCAGGCCGAGCATCATGCCTTGTGATTTCGGGTCGATGGACTTGGACGCAAGCCCACTAAGCATGGGTGTTACCAGGCTGTTGCCGATGGAGATGCCGGTGGAGGCGACAACAACGGTGATGAAGCTGACCTGGACGGGTAGCAGGAACATGCTGAGCGCGAGCAGAATGGTGCCCAGGATAATCAATGGCTTTTCGCCCGTTTTCGGCACCAGGCGACGCAGCAGTCCACCCTGGATAATCACGCCGAGGAAGCCGATGTAAGCGAACATCATCCCGTTTTCGCGGGCATGCCAGCCCAGGTGGTTTTCGGTAAAGAGCGTATACAGCGCCGTTACACCCGAAAAGCCAATCATGCTAAGCAGGGAGCAAAGCAGGATCGTGCCGAATGGCGTATTTTTAGCCTCCAGCAGTGTTTTCCAGATGGAGCCTGTGGGTTCCGCCGGATGTTTGCGGCGCTCCTGCGGCAGGCTTTCCGGTAAAAAGAAGTAAATCGCAAACGCGTTGAACAAGGCTAGGGCTGCGGCGGCGTAAAATGGTGTCTGAAGCGAGTAATGGCCCAGCAAGCCGCCCAAAGCCGGTCCAAGTACAAAGCCCAACCCCAGCGCGGCCCCCAGCATGCCCATCGCACCGGAACGCTTGTCCAGCGGGGTGACATCCGCAATATACGCCTGGGCCGTGGAAATATTGCCGCCCGAAATCCCGTCAATCAGGCGTCCCACAAACAGCAGCCAGAGCGAATTGGCCAGCCCGAGTATCACAAAGCTGAGGGCGGTGCCCAGAATACTGAGAAACAATACCGGGCGGCGTCCGTAACGATCGGACCAGCGGCCTAGCAGTGGCGCGAAAACAAGCTGCATCAACGAGAAGCTGCCCAGCAGCATCCCCACTTGCCAGGGGGTTGCGCCAAAATGCAATGAGTACAGCGGCAGAATGGGAATCACGATGCCAAAGCCAACCATATCGACCAGCACGGTCAGGAAAATAACCAGCAAAGGTGACGGTTTTCGCTTGGAAACGGTGGTGGACATCGGGTGCTCCTGGCGCAAGTCAGACTCTGAATTCTGGTTTATCTTATCGGAAAAGCGGCTTGCAACGGAAGTCGCTTGTTACGGAGGCAACGAAGCGGCTTTATCCGGCAGGCGGATTATGCTATGATGCCGGACAAATCGTAGTGGGGTGCCTGCCGCTTTTTGGATGTAGGCACAGGGTTGATAATAAGTAACAGTCACCTTAAAGACCGAAGAGATTATTTGGATGCTCGCGAACGTTGCTCATCGTCCTGTCCAGGCTTCTGTTCAGCCGCGTTTTGGCTGGTCTTATCACGATACAATCGATGTAACCCTATCCCGAGAGTATCTGAGACAGGTGCGTGATGCGTTAAAACGGAATCACGGCAAACTGGAATTGAAAGAGGGAGACGATCAGTTTTCGAGAACAGGCGTCACCCAACTGGGAAACCCGTTTGACCAGCTTTTGAGACGGGTGCGCGTGCATGCGGAAATGAAAGTCGGTGAGCATGTCGATAAGTTTGACGTGACGTTTGCCCGCGATGGTGAGCCGATTGAGGTGGTGCACACCGTTGAGGAAGACCATCAGCAGGTGGCGCAGGCTCGTCTCGTACCGGGTAAAGATGATCCAAAAAAGCTGTATGCGGTTGTGCATATGGCGCACGGCGTGATGGACGATGCGATGAAAAACCTGCCGAAGCCGGAAGCTTCTGCTGTGCAGCGCCTGCTTAAGGAGCTTGTTTCAACGGTTTTCCGTTAAACTGTTGAAGCGCCGCCGTCTTGATACGGCCGGTTTCTGAGTTCTCGGCGCAAAATTTTGCCGGTGGCCCCTTGTGGAATTTCGCTGACGAACTCGTAATACTTCGGAATTTTGTAATCGGCCAGTGATTGTTTGCAGAACTCCACCAGCGTTTCCTTGGTGCATTCGTGATTGGCTTTAATCACGACAAATGCTTTAATCGCTTCGTGGTACATCGTGGATGGAACGCCTGTCACCGCCACGGCTTGAACGGCAGGATGCTTATAAAACACTTCTTCGATTTCCCGCGGATACACTTTGACGCCGCCGATGTTAATCAGATCGTCGGCGCGATCGACGATGTGAATGTAGCCATCGGCGTCTTTGTAGGCCAAGTCTTTTGTTTTCAGCCAGCCGCCGGAAAGCAGGGCTTGCGCCGTTTCTTCCGGGCGCTTGTAATAGCCCAGCATCACAACATCGCCATGCACATGCAGTTCACCGATTTCATGGGGTGGGGCGACGGTTCCGTCATCCAAACGAATTTCGATCTGGATGCCTTTCAGCGGCAACCCGACCGAGCCGGGCTTGCGTGTGCTATGCATCGGGTTAGAACAAACAATCGAGGATGCTTCGGATAGCCCGTAGCCTTCTTGTACGGGCGCGCCAAACAATTCTTCCACCTCTTTAAATGTTTCCACGGCCATCGGTGCGGCGCCCGAGTGACACACACGCAACGATGAGAGATCGAATTTTCGTTCACGCAGGTGGGTCAGCATCATTCGATACATCGTCGGCACGGCGGCCAAGAACGTCACGCGATGGCGTTCGATGCCTTCCAGAATCGCCCGTGGGCTAAATTTGCGAACCAGCACCACGCCAGCCCCAACCATCATGGCGGATACCAAGATATTGGTCTGCCCAAAGACATGAAACAACGGCGAGACTGTAATAAAACGATCATCTTCAACGGCTTCGATGACATCCACATTGGCGTGCGCGTCCGCCAGAATATTGCGATGGCTCAGCATCACCCCCTTGGGTGTGCCGGTGGTGCCGGAGGTGTAGATCAGCGTGGCTACGGTGTCGTCCTGAATTGCTACGGGCAATGGTTGCCTGGGTGTCAGCTTGCGATCCAGCAATTCATCCAGGCGATACAATGCGCAATTGAGCGGAAAGGAATCCAATAATGGATCGAGTTCCGCTTCATTCGTCAGCAGGTCCGTATCCAAAATCATGCCTGCCAGACTTGGCACATTCAGTCGGGTGGCCGTTTCGTAAAACTCCAACGAGGTGACGAGTAACTTGGCTTCCGCATCGGTCAAGATAATATTGAGTTCGGGCGCGGTCAGCCGGGTGTTGAGTGGAATGACGGTGATGCCCATGGCGAGCAATGCAAAATAAGCCGTGACAAATGCGGGCGCGTTATAAAGCAGCAAGCCTACTTTGTCGTCTGTTTTCAACCCCAACTGCTCCAACGCGCCTGCCAACCGGGTGATGTGCGTGCTGACAGTTTCAAAACAGATGGTTTTTTCTCGGCAGAAAAATGCGGTTTTATCCGGGTGCTTTTGCGCGGCGTCAAAAATCAATTGGGCCAGGTTGACGGTCTTTGTCGGTACGATTTCAGGCGTGAGACTCATATTATGTCCTGGGTTCAAGAATCAGTTTTTCATCCGGGTTGTCATCGGATTCCGTTTTGGGTTGGCGGCGGATCCAGTCGGTTTTCAACGAGTTAATGCGATCAATCATCAGCACGCCATCCAGATGATCGATTTCATGTTGCACCGCAATGGCTTCCAAGCCTTGCGCCGTGTAAGTGATTAACTCCCCATCGCGGTTGAAGGCCGTATACGTTAGCTTGGTGGCGCGCTTGATGCTGGCGAGATATTCGGGAAAACTCAGGCAGCCTTCGCGCATCACTTTGTTGCGGGATGATTCGACAATGGTTGGGTTGATGAGCACTTTATATTCGCTGCGGTCTGTTTTGCTGGTGACATCCAGAATAATCACCCGCGCGGTTTCGCCAATTTGATTGGCAGCTAAG
>CAZXUP010000109.1:0-9094 GCA_964643815.1 uncultured Vampirovibrionales bacterium | reverse complement strand
CGAAGCCGCGTTTCAACTCGATCATCTCCCTCCCGCCGACGTCGTCAAATTTCTCTCGCGCACCAAGGCGCAAGAAGTGTTCAAACATCACACGGACGCCATTGTGATTGGCGCGGATACGATTGTCGTGCTGAACGGCGAAGTGTTTGGAAAACCCAAAGACGCGGAGGATGCCTTTCGCATGCTAAATGCGCTGCAAGGCACAGCCCACGAAGTCTACTCGGGCATCACGGTATTTAACCCAACGGAACACCCGGACCAGCCACCATTTTTAAGCGACGCGCTTTGTACGAAAGTGCATATGCGTACACTGACGGCGGATGAAATTAACGCCTACATTCCTACCAACGAACCCATGGACAAGGCTGGTTCATACGCGATTCAGGGCTATGGCAGCACGCTGATTGAAAAAATAGACGGCTGTTATTTTAACGTCGTGGGGATGTCAACGATGCTGCTGGATCGCATGTTTCGGGAACTGGGCTTTTCGGTATTAATGTCTGACCAGGTTTGCTATTAGGGTTTGCCGTTAAGGCTTTACACCCTGCGTTTTACCCCATAGGCCGCGCTTTTGCGCACGCGCTTCGTCTTCGATTTTTAAAAACTCTTTTTCGTGTCGCCGGTTTTTTCCGATAAACAACACTTTCGCATAACCCGTGGAAAGCAACTGCGCGTTCAACGATTCCGTATCATTCTCTCCTGCATACACATACGCCAGCGTTCGCTCAAAGCGATCGCGACGTTTCTGATCAAATTCGAGATAGACGGTTTTACGCAGCGCATGTTCTTCCAGCCATCGACTGCCTTCTTTGGCAAACGGCTCATCCTGCGGTTTCGCATCGTTATGCGTTTTATTTTTACGCGAGTAACGCATCTCCGGCGTATCAATGCCCAGCAGGCGAACGGTCTCGCGAGGCCGATCCATCTTGCCATTGCCGTTTCGGTCGCAACCCAGCGTATCGCCGTCATACACCGTCAACACTTTGCAGGCCTCACGCTTTTGTTTATCAGCCGTTTTCGTCACTGTATCGGTTTGCGTTTCAGCGTAATTTTCAACGTGCTTCGCGATTGGCACTTCCGGCGCACTGCCGGACAACAATGAAAACGCCAGCCACCCAGCACCCAACAGCACGAGCGATAAACCAACTTGTTTTTCGTTAAAACGCATCTTTTTTATTCAATACGTGGCTTACTGATACGTAAAAAATCCGCGACCGGATTTACGGCCCAGATAGCCCGCATCCACGTATTGCTTCAGCAACGGGCATGGACGAAACCGCGGATCTTTAAACCCGTCATGCAACACGTTGATAATGGATAAGCAGGTATCCAGCCCGATAAAATCGGCCAGCGTCAACGGTCCCATCGGATGATTCATGCCGAGTTTCATCACGGTATCAATATCTTCCGCCGAACCCACACCTTCATACAGCGCAAAAATCGCTTCGTTAATCAGCGGCATCAACACCCGGTTGGAAATAAAGCCCGGAAAATCACGGCTCATCACACCGGTTTTATCCAGCCTCGCGGTTAGTTCCGCAATCACATCATAGGTATCATCACTGGTTTGCGCCCCGCGAATAATCTCCACCAGCTTCATCAACGGCACGGGATTCATGAAATGCATGCCAATCACCCGCTCGGGACGCCGCGTTGCCGCCGCCAGCCGCGTGATGGAAATGCTGGATGTGTTGCTTGCCAGAATCGCAGAAGGTCGCGCATTTTCATCCAGTTTTTTGAAGAGATCGCATTTGACCGCCTCATCTTCCACCACCGCTTCAACCACCAACTGCGCATTGCCCAAGGCCTCCAGCGAGGTTTCAAACTGGATGCGTTTTAAGATTTCATCTTTTTCGGAAGTTGAAATTTGATCTTTGGAAACAAACTTCTCCAGGCTTTTGGCAATGCCGTCGGAAGCCCGCTTGAGCGCGTCTTGACTCACATCAATCAGCACCACGTTGATGCCGCCCTTGTGGGCCATCACTTGCGCAATGCCATGCCCCATCTGCCCCGCGCCAATAATGCCCACCGTGTTGATGTAACCGGACTTGATGGTCGCCGTCTCCGGTTGATCGGCTACTTTCGCCATGTGTATTCTCCTTTTTAAGCCGGTTACAAACAATTACACCAGTTCAACAATCATGGCCGTCGCTTCACCGCCGCCAATACACAACGACGCCAGGCCGCGTTTCTTACCCAAATCTTTCAAGGCATAAATCAGCGTCACCAGCAAACGCGCGCCGCTGGCGCCAATGGGGTGTCCCATCGCCACCGCACCGCCACGCACATTAAATTTATCGATTGGAATGTTCAGATCCTGCTGCGCCACCATCGCCACGGCAGAAAACGCCTCGTTCACTTCAAACAGATCAATATCGCCGACACTCAAGCCTGTTTTGCTCAGCACTTTTTGAATGGCTCCCACCGGCGCAGTCGTAAACCAAACCGGGTCTTGGCTGTGGGTGGCGGAACCGATAATTTTGGCGAGCGGTTTCAGATTATATTTCTTCACGGCCTCTTCGGATGCCAGCAACAAGGCCGCCGCGCCATCGTTGATAGTCGAGGCGTTGCCAGCGGTGATACTACCCGCTTTGTCAAAGGCCGGACGCAGGCCACCCAGTTTTTCGGGATCGCCCTTGAACGGTTCTTCATCCGTCTCCACAATTTTTGGATCGCCCTTGCGCTGTGAAATCGAAACCGGTTCAATTTCCGCTTTAAACGCGCCGTCTTTTACCGCTTTTTGCGCGCGATCATAACTTTGCTTGGCATACACATCCTGCGCTTCCCGACTTAACGTATATTTTTCAACGCATTGTTCGGCACAGTTGCCCATGTGCAAATCGTTGTACGGATCCCAGAGGCCATCATGGATCATCCCGTCAATCAGTTGCTGATTACCCATTTTAACGCCGGAACGAATCCCCTTGAGGTAATGCGGCGCTTGCGACATCGATTCCATCCCGCCGGCCAGCACCACATCATAATCGCCCGCCTTGATTTCAGCGGCCCCTACCATCACGGCTTTCATGCCCGAGCCGCAGACTTTGTTCAACGTCAAGGCACTCGCCGAATCGGGAAGCCCTGCTTTGCGTGAGGCTTGCCGTGCCGGCGCCTGCCCAAGCCCCGCTGGCAACACACAGCCCATAATCACTTCATCGATTGCTTCCGGCGCAATGCCACTACGTTTAAGAACCCCTTGAATCGCAGTAGCTCCCAGCTCCGGCGCAGTGAGAGAAGAAAGTTCGCCCAGGAAGCTGCCAATCGGCGTTCTGGCTCCGGCCACAATATAGATGTCTTTCACGGTTTGCCCCAATCTAAAAATTTCGAACCTGACTCTGTTTTACTCGAAAAAATCAGGTTTTGAAAGGGGGAGGCAAATTCTCAAACTGAGGACAAGCAAACGCATACGCTGTCATGCTGGTGTCATGTTTTTCGCAAAAGCCCTTGCCCACAGCCGAATCTTCTTTAAAGTGCAGACAATGAATGCAGCGGTTCTTGCGCCGATCATACTTGCCCTGGCGATCCGCCTGACGACGATCCTGCTCCTTGCGCCGCTCCCCTTCAACATGCGGCAGCGGCACAGGAGGCACGCTTATATCCACATCGATATCCGCATCATCCGGCATCAATCCAAAGCTCTCGTTATCCAAACTTG
The DNA here is from genome assembly GCA_964643815.1 of uncultured Vampirovibrionales bacterium. Taxonomy (GTDB): domain Bacteria; phylum Cyanobacteriota; class Vampirovibrionia; order Vampirovibrionales; family Vampirovibrionaceae; genus CAZXUP01. Next base: position 5,439 of record CAZXUP010000109.1, on the reverse strand, counting down.
CTCTTCATTATATCAATGCGCCGTGTCCAGAGACTTTAACATCCCCAGGCTTGCCATTGTCTTTTCGTAAAAACGCTCGTAGGCACCCAGCAGAATCTGCCGTCTCGCCTCTTTGGCCAGTTGCACCAGCGAATGAATATTATGAATGCTAAGCAACGTTCCGGCGGTCATCTCGCCCATCCGATAAATATGCCGAATATACGCCCGGCTGTGATGTTGGCACGTAAAGCACCCGCAGCCTTCCACCAACGGCCCGAAATCTTCGGCATACTCGGCATTGCGGATAATTTTTTTGCCCGCGGGCGTAAAAAACGACCCATGACGCGCCACGCGGGTGGGCATCACGCAATCAAACATATCGATGCCATGCCGAATACCTTCGAGCAAATCCTCGGGCGTGCCCACGCCCATCAGGTAACGCGGCTTGTTTTCGGGCAGTTGCGGCGCGGTAAAGGAAACCACCTTGTTCATCTGCATCTTGGTTTCACCCACGCTAACCCCACCAATGGCAAAACCCACCGCCGGAAACTGCGACACAAACTCAACGCTTTGGGTGCGCAAATCCTCATAGACAGAACCCTGCACAATCGGAAACAGTGCCTGATCGTGCGCCCGCTGATGGGACTCAAAGCAGACTTCCAGCCAGCGGTTGGTCACTTCCAAAGACTTCTTGGCGTACTTGTACTCCACCGCGCCGGGCGGGCACTCATCAAAGGCCATGATGATATCGGCCCCCAACGCATTCTGGATCTCCATCGATTTTTTCGGCCCCATAAAATGCTTTTTGCCGTCGATCACATCCTTGAACCAGACGCCATCCGGCGTGATATCCCGGTGCTTGGCCAGACTAAACACCTGAAAACCACCGGAATCGGTTAAAATCGGCTGCTGCCAGTTCATCCAGCCATGCAGACCCCCTGCACGCTCCACCAACTCGTGTCCAGGCCGCAAATAAAGATGGTACGAGTTTGACAGGACGATTTCCGCCCCGGTTTCGGCCACCTGGGGCCATGTGAGGGTTCGGACCGCCGAATGGGTGCCCACCGGCATAAATACCGGTGTCTGAACCTCGCCATGCGGCGTCTGCAAAGTGCCTGCCCGGGCTTGCTTCTCCCGAGCCTCGATTTGGTAAGTAAAAGCGGACATGGCGGACATCATACCAAAGCCGTACCCCCATGGCGAGAATGCCCTAGCGGAAAACCGGTATAAAGCCAAATTGCAGCCACACAATAACTATAAAAACAATCTATTTAATACCCATTTACAAACTAACGCCAAAACGCTCAAAAATACGTTTATACAAATAGAACAAACATCTCATCTGCAGGGATAGGGGCGACTCTCATGACACATCAGGAACATCTGGCCACCACCGGCTTGCGTTACCGCAACAGCAAGTATTTTCTGCGCGACCAATTGCGCTGCTCGGACGCTGTCAGCGACTTTCAAAGCGTTAAAACGCTCATCCGCCACACGCAAGCGTTTAGTGGGCAAGGCGCACTGCGCTTTCAGGCACAACCCGTACCAATCCGAACCGATCGCTAAAATTCTTCCTGTCATTCCCGCGCAGGCGGGAATGACAGGAAAAGTTAGCAAAGAAGTCGGTAAGCCAAAGCAGGGTGAATTAGTCCTAACCAAAGCCAACATGTTGGCCTGGATTCCCGCCTGCGCGGGAATGACAACTATCGTTAGCGGAACTGCACGTCCAGCTTGACGGCCAACGTCTCTTTCAGCTTACTAAAACGCGCGTCCACGTCCTCATCGGTCATGGTCGCCTCATCCGACTGGAAGGTCAGGCGGTAGGCCAGGCTGCGTTTATCCGCGCCCAACTGGTCCGAGCGGTATTCGTCAAACAGTTCCACCTCGCGCAATAGCGGCTCCTCGACCGAGCGCAAGGCTTCCAGCACCGCCTGATGGCTAACGGCAATCGGCGCCGAAAACGCCATATCACGCCGAACCGCCGGATAGGAAGATACCGGCGAAACGGTACTGCTTAGCTGCAACTGCTTGATGGTCTTGAGCAGGGTTTCCACGTTCAACTCAAACGCATACAGGGGTTGGCGGAACTTGAGCTTCTGTCGCAGTTCCGGATGCAGCTCACCCAAAACACCCAGCTCTTTACCCTTGATGATAATCGCCGCCGCCTTACCCGGATGCAGGTACAAGACGACTGTTTTAGGACTGAACGTGATTTCATCCGCCACGCGCAGTTGCGCAAACAGGTTTTCCAGAATCCCTTTGGCGACATAAAAATCAGCCGTATCCTGCCGGTGCCATGCGCCCGACAACACCGCGCCCGAGAGCAACCCTGCCAGATGCAAACGCTCAGACACACCCGAATTTTTAAAGTTGGCCTTGCCCAATTTAAAATACGTCCGGCCCAGCTCATACGCCCAGACATCCTCAATGCCGTTTGCCTGGTTGAAGCGGGCCATTTCCAAAAGGTTTGGCAGCAGGCTTTGCCGCATGATCGTGTGATCGGAGGAATGCGAATTGATAACCGACACCAACTGATCTTCTTTGATCGTAAAGCCGGTTTTTTCCAGTAACTGACGACCAATCAGAGAGGTCGTCACCACCTCGTTCAACCCTTGCGAGCGCATCGTTTCATTTAACGTGCCCAACAATGCCGCACGCGGCGAAATAGCCGCCGCCGCCGTTTTTCGCGGCAACGTGTAGGGGACCTTGTCATAACCGTAAATGCGAATGATCTCTTCAATCAGGTCGATCTCCCGGGTCACGTCATCCTGACGGAACGACGGCACAGACACCACCAGGCTGGAAACTTCGCGGGTCGGCTGTAGAAGAAAACCCAGCTTCTTGAGAATTTTGGCGACCGTTTCCTGATCAATCGGCAGGCCCAATACTTTTTCGATGCGATCGAAATGCAAAGTAATTTTGGGCGCTTCGACGGATGGCAGCGGCGATTCAATCAACCGAACGTATTCAGCCTCCGCATGCTGACGCAATAACTCGGCTGCTCTTAGCAACGCATTGTGGCAGTTGTCAATATCCACGCCACGCTCAAAACGGGCGCAGGCCTCGGATCTCAGGCCAACGCTTTTGGCGCTTTTGCGAATGGCCGCCGCCGAAAAATACGCCGATTCCAAAAACAATTGTTTGGATGCGTCATCAATCTCGGTGGCTTCCCCACCCATGACACCGGCCAGCGCCACCGGTTTTTCATTCATTGTCACCACAACGGCATCCGGGCTCAGCTCGCGCTCCACACCATCCAGCGTGGTCAGTTTTTCGTTTTCCGTCGCCCGACGCACATCAATCTCACCGCTGGTGTTCAGCCTGATCTGATCGAACGCATGCAACGGCTGACCCAGTTCCAGCATCACGTAGTTGGTGATATCGACCACATTGCTGATAGGCCGCATCCCCGCCGCTGTCAGGCGACGCGCCATCCAGTCGGGAGACGGGCCAATAGCCAGATTGCGCATCATCACGCCACCGTAATAACGGCAGATGTCTTTGTCGCGCAAATTCACCCGCAATTCGCAGCGCTCCGGGATTTCGTTCATGCGGTTATAAACCGGCATATGCACCGTGCGATCAAACAGGGCGGCCACTTCACGCGCCACGCCCACCATCGACATCAGGTCACCCCGGTTGGCGGTTGGCGCTATATCCAGCACCACATCGCCTTGCAGGTTCAAGGCGGTTTTCAAATCCTGCCCCAGTTGGGTTTCATGCACCAGACTATCAATCGGCCAAATGCCGTCTTCGGTTTTTTCAAACTGTCCTTCCAGGCCCAACTCGTCAATCGAACACACCATCCCGGCGGATTCGACCCCGCGAATCTTGGTTTTCTCCAGCGTAAACAGCGTGCCCTCTTTACGGCTGACGACCTGTGCGCCTTCTTTCGCAAAAGCAATGAAGATGCCTTCGCGCACGTTGGGCGCCCCACAGACCACTTTCGCTTGCTCTGCACCCAGGCTCACCGTCACCAGCCGCAAGCGATCGGCGTTGGGGTGCGGCTCAACGGTTTGCACCTTGGCGACCACCACCCCGTTAAACTTCGGCCCAAGATACTCGATGCTTTCCACTTCCAGGCCCGAGTTGGTCAATGCCTCGGCAATGGTTTCCGGCCTCAGCCCAGAAAGATCCACATATTCATTCAACCATTCCAACGAAACACGCACGGCCTAAAATCCTTTAAACTGCTTCAAAAACCGTAAATCACCATTGAAAAACAAGCGGATATCGTGGATGGAATATTTCAGAATCGCCAAGCGCTCCAAGCCCATCCCGAAAGCAAACCCGTTGTTCTTGCCCGGATCGATATTCACCATCTGCAAGACATTGGGGTCTACCATACCCGCACCCAAAATCTCCAGCCAGCCGTGCTGCCCGCACAACTGACAACCCGCACCGCTGCACAGGATGCATTGCACATCCATTTCGGCGCTGGGTTCGGTAAACGGAAAATAACTGGTGCGAAACCGCGTCGGGCGTTCGCCACCAAAAAAGTGACGGATAAATTCGTGCAGGATGCCTTTCAGATCGGAAAAGCGCACGTTATCATCCACCAGCAAGCCTTCCAGTTGATGAAACAACACAAACTTGCGGCTGTTGACTTCCTCGTTGCGGTACACGCGCCCAGGCGATACGACACGCACCGGCAGCGGACGGCCTTCCAAATGTCGGATTTGCGCGTTGGAGGTTTGCGAGCGCAGCAACACATTCGGCGCGACATCGGTGTAATAGGTATCCTGCATATCGCGCGCCGGGTGATCGGGCGGGAAGTTCAGCGCCTCAAAGTTGTAATACTCGGTTTCGACTTCGGGGCAAAAATCATCATCTAGCACCGTAAAGCCCATACCCTGAAAAATCTGGCAGATTTCCTCAGTCACCAAACTGAGCGGATGACGTCCGCCGATGGGGCGAAACACGCCCGGCATGGTGACATCAATGGTTTCTTTTTGCAGCTTGTTTGAAATTTCCGCTTGCCGAAACCCGTCCAGTTTTCCTTCCAGCCGCTGACCCAGCGATTCTTGAATCTCGTTAGCCAATGCGCCAATCGCGGGGCGGTCTTCGGCGGATACATCTTTCAAACCACGCATCACGCCCGTAATGCGTCCCTTGCGACCCAGGTATTCCACCCGAACCGCTTCCAGCGCCTCTTGCGTATTGGCCGTTTCCAGCGCGGTGTCGGCCTCGCGTTTCAGCGATTCCAGTTCCTGTTTCAAATTGCTGTCTGCCTTGGTTTCCACGAAGTTATAAACCTTTTTATCAACTTTCTCAAAAACTTATGAAAGAAAATGACGGGCGATGATGGTGCGCTGGATTTCGCTGGTGCCTTCAAACAGCGACATCACGCGGGCATCGCGAAAGTAGCGTTCCACCGGAAAATCCTTGGTGTAACCGTATCCACCCAATATCTGAACCGCTTCTTTGGCGCAATCATTACAGACTTCAGACGCATACAGC
>CAZXUP010000108.1:0-9154 GCA_964643815.1 uncultured Vampirovibrionales bacterium | reverse complement strand
ACACGTTCTCTTCTTCCAGCGCCTCGGCCACTTCCATAATCAGCGGCTTGAAGTACGAATAATCGGCAATAGACAGCGACAGCAGCGAGCATTCTTCGTAGCCGGTCTTTTCAATTTCCCGCAGGGCGGATTTCTTGATGTTTTCGATGCTTTGCTCGCGCACCGGCAGGTTGATAAAGCACGGCTGGCAGAAGCGGCACATACGGTCGCAGCCACGCCGGGCCTCGATCGTGACGCGATCATGCACCGCACCAATCAGCGGAATCAACGGGGCCAGTTCCACCGGATTCTCGGCAATATCCACAATGCGCTTGCCCGCTTTTTCGGTGACGCCGGGAATGTACAAGCCTTCCAGTTTGGCGAGGTTTTTGAGTAGCGTCGGGCGATCCCAGCGGGCTTTTTTGCCCTGCTTGACCGTATCCAGCAGTTCTATCAACACTTCCTCACCGTCACCGATGATAAACACATCGAAAAACGGCGACAGCGGCATCGGGTTGGCGCTGCCCGGTCCACCGGCAATCAACAGGGGAAAGTTTTCGCCGCGCTCAGCGCTTCTGAAGGGAATTTGCGCAGATTCCAGAAGGCCGAAGATGGTGGTGTAGTTCAATTCGTACTGAAGCGAAACAGCGACGACATCAAAGTCTTTCAGCGGAACGAAGCTTTCGACCCCATAAATGGGAATGTCATATTCCGTCAACTTTTCCTTGAAGTCCGGCGCGGGCGCATACACCCGGTCACACATGTATTCCGGTTGCTGGTTCACCAGCGAATATAAAAGCTTCAGCCCATAGTTGGAGAAGCCGATTTCATACAAATCCGGAAACGCCGCACACATGGTGACAGTAGCGCGATCAAAAGGCTTTTTGTAAGCCCCCTGCTCCAACCCTAAATAACGGGCCGGTTTGAAAACCTGGGGCAGAATTTCGTCCTCAAGCAGGGTGCGAAGTGGATTTCTGTCAGTACGAAGTGAAAATTGGGTGTCCGTGGGACTCATGTGTTGGGGAGCCAATACTTGTTTTAGCGCTGTGCCATTCGATCGAAATCGCGGGTTATCGGTCAAAAAATCTTGATGACCGAGCCGTCGCGGCTATTATATCTCAAACATGCTGCTTTAAAAACAAAGATTTAAAGATAGCCTCTAGCGGCTTCGGCGTCCAGCCGCCTTCACCTGTTCAAGCGCTGGTCGGACCCGGTTTTTGAACGCATCCAACTCCCGAATGACCGCCGGAGCCTGGCGCTTACCGTCAGATGACCCATCAGGCGTTTGCTTTGCCCGACCCATAAACTCATCCAGCGCCGCATGGAAGTCGTCCAACACCTCCTGCATCAGGATGGCGCGTTGACTATCTCCGTTGACTGTGGCGCGTTTCAGGCTAAACCGAACCAGAATATTGGCCAGCGTAAAGCGGAACAAGTCCGGGTGCCGCACGGCGGACACCATCGCCATAATCACATGCCGCCCGACGCCATTCGGCCCCTGGTGGGCCTGCGCGTAAATATCCCGCATCGCGTCTTGCGCGGCAGGTTTCATCTTCCGGAACGAGTCCAGAAAGCGGCTTTGCCTTTGATAGCCCATAAAGGGTATCTGCTTTCCCACGGTTTGCTTGGGGCTAGGCAAAGAAACTGCCCAAACCATTGGATCTTCCCCCATTTTACACTTATTGAGAATTAATCTTAAGAGTGTCGGATAGTCAAGCTAAAATCTACCGTTTGGCGCTTTGCTTTGCCAGACGCTGTTTGAGACTCGCTATTTTCTGCTCAACACGCTTACGGTTTTCCATCGCCGGGTCCAAATTGAGGTAGGCATAGTAATGATCGGCCGCCTGGGCGTAGTCTTTCCGGCGCTCATACGACTGTCCCAGCAAGTAATAGGCATCGGCATTGCGGACATTGTATTTCAGCGCCTCCGAGGCTTTTTCAATCGCCGCATCAAGCGATTTTTCGCCACGTTGTAAACGTGCCTCCCGCACCAGGGCGTCTGATTTCTGGCGAGCCTCACGCGCCTTGGCCAAGCCCAGCTCCGCCGAGGCATTGCCGGGACGCTCCGCCAACACCTGCCGGAAAGCTTCTTCCGCCAATTGCGGCAACCCTTTGGTCAGAAATAATTCCCCAAAAATCATCTGGTTGCGCACATTCGGCGCGGAACGGCGCGCCTCCCGAAAGCTCTGCTCCGCCTCTTCAAACTGGAAGCGATCCAGCAGCAACTCACCTCTCTCCAACGATTGAGAAGGCTGATACGCGGGGTTTTGCAACGCCACATCCACGAAACCCGGCTCGGGTCTGTTCCGGCCAATCGCCGCTCCCATTTCCCGATCCAGCTTCGCATCGATCAGGCGGGCTTCGTAATTGTTGGGCGCATATTTTATGGCCTGTTCCGCATAGCGCTTGGCTTCGCCCTGGCTGATCAAATCATCGTCACGTAACTTCTGCTTGGAAACCTGCGTTTTCGCCCATGAAATGCCGGCGTTTGTTTTGGCGGTATCCTGAGGATGGGCTTTTAGCCACTGCCTGTAATACTGTACGGCAACTTCCGGCTGGCCGTTTTTAGCCGATAAATGGGCCACATGATCAGTTAACTCCCAAGTGCCCGCGCCGGATTCCAGCAGATTTTTCCAGTGCATTAGCGCAGCGCCGATGTCACCCCGTTTTTCGTAGTGTTCCGCCAGTTTTTTTCGGGCATCCGTCAACTCAGGCTTGTTTGCCAGCGCTTTCTGATAGGCCTCGACCGCCGCCGCACCGTTGCCCTGCTGCTCATACAACACTCCCAACTGATAATGAGTCGGCAACCCCTGCGGCTTCAACGCTTGCGCCATCTGTAATTCCTGATGCGCCAGATCGGTCTCTCCACGCGCCCCAAGCGCAACGGATAAATAATAATGCGCGGACGCATTGGCGGAATTCTCACGAATCGCCTGCCGCAAAACCGTCACCGCTTCGTTCATTTCACCCTGACGAACCAGCCACTCCCCGCGTGCGGCCAGTACATTGTCATCCCATGACGCTAACGCAACAGCCTGCTTCAACTGCTCATCCGCTTCCGCCATGCGGCCTTGTTCCATATACACCTGGGCCAGGTTGACGTGCGCTTCCACGTAACCGGGCTGATGACGCAGCGCTGTCATAAAATGCTGAATAGCCTGCGCGTACAGAGTTTCTTTTTGAGTTCGCAGGTTCTGGTTGGAAGAAGTGGTGCGGTAGTAGGCGATTTTCCCCAACCCGTTCCACGCGCCCGCATTGCGCGAGTCTTTCGATAACGCCTGTCGATAAATCTCTTCAGCCGCTTGCAGTTTATACTCGTCCGCCAGCACATCCGCCCGCCGAATGGTGTAACTGGATGGATACCAGGCTCCGGCAGACTGGACCGTATGCGTCGTAGAGCCTTTGAGCGTCTGGGCGCTTGGCCCTCTTTCGCCTTGTATCGAGACCGCCGTCATCAACACCGCTGCAATAAAGCCGCACTTGAGGAAGCGGCAAAAACCACTGCTTATAAGGCGTTTTGGTACGGAATCCTTAGGCATGGAGATTCTCTTGGCGGCGCTGGGTGTGGCGTGTTCTTCTTAAATCCTGTCAGAAAGCGGCCCTGTTCCACTTCCCCCAAATTTCCGACTTTTGATGTTTTCTCCATAAAAGCGCTCTACGTCATCTGAATACGACAAGGGTCGGATACTTTGTTACGAAATATTACTTTCTGATCTGCCTTGTTGCGCAAGCTTTCTGTTGCCTAACGAGCTTGTGGAGTAAACAAATAGATGACGCAACATTGAGCAGAGGTCGAAGCGCTTAGAGCGGATGAGGTTTCAAACGATCAGTCCATGCGGCTTTTTTCCGGAAGGAAAGGCGATTTGCTAAGATACTTACAGAAATTGATTAGGCACAAGTTTGCGGCACAGATAATCCGGTTCTGATCACCGACTGACTGATAGAGAGTGAGGGTTGGTCCCGATGAATTTTCTCAGCAAAGTTCTCAACTTCTCAGCGGAACGCTACCTGAAAACAGCGGGCGATCTGTTCATCTATGACGGCGACTACGAGTCGGCCCTCTATATGGTTGAAAAGACCCTGGAAATCGAGCCGGACGATATCCGCGCCCTGGTTTTGCGTGGAGACATCCTGTACTGCCTCAACCGCGACCAGGAAGCTTTGGACACCTTCGATCGCGTGCTCTCGATGGATCCGGACAGCGTTGAAGCCTTAATCTCCAAGGCGGGCGTCCTGGATGTCCTGGGCAAATACCGCGAAGCGCTGGCTTGCTGCACGCATGCCTTCCAGAAGATCCGTCCCCATCAGGCGTTTTTGCTGCCCAGCCTCTACGATCAGAATATCGTGCTGCTGCTACGGCTCAAAAAATACCGCCAGGCGCAGATGCTGCTCAAAGCGGCTGAAGGCACCCTAAGCAAGGAAGAGTCTCAGTATTTGTTGGCTAATTACAGTCATATCCTGGCCCGCCTGTCCGAAAATCGCCAAAAAATGCGCGCCAAGGCGGATCTGTTATCACTGGAAGTTCTTCCCAATCACGATAACCAAGTTACTCACTAGTTTTTATCTCCACTGGACACACCTTGTACCACTAGAGGTTCCCTCTAGTGGTTTTCTTTTGCGTCCCATTTGTGAAAGATTTGAAACAACCTGAAAATGCCTGTTAATCCAAGCTAAAAGGCATAAATATATACTTGTTAGGTAATTTTACTGAATTTTTGCCTGAAGCCACGCAATTCCAGATAAAAAATTGTTTTTATTACTATAGAGAGAAGCGAGTGAGATGATTGGTGCCTGTCACCCATCTGCTATTAAAAGATTTTTTACAAGTTTCAACCCAGCCTATGTCCCACCCTGTAACGTCCCTGTTACAGGTTTTTTATTGGAAAAATTCAGGGAGTGGAAGGCTGGAGCGCCAGCCGCAATTTTGCCGTCAAACGAATCGGATGACCGGGGTCCGTACCGCCATCGGCACTTTTCCCCTGGGTCATGCTGGCTTCGTCTTCCAACACAATCCCACTGATCTCCAACAAGTCCTTCTGCGCAGCCATTGCTTTTAAAAACTGCTGAAGATGATCATACGATCCGCGAATGGCCATCTCGTAGCCAAACGTGCTTAACAAAGGGGCTGGTGGCGGAGCAGGCGGCGCATTGGGATCGGTTGCCGATTTGGCCGCATCGTCCGTTTTGGCTGGAGGCGGCAAAATCGGCTGAACATTCTCCAGCGGCTTCAGGCTGATAAACTTGTTACCCGCGCCGGTCGCCAGACCGACAATCTGATCCAGCATGCCCTTGATAATCTCTTCGCGGTTTTGCTCGGTATACATTTTAATTTCAATGCCGGGTGGAATGGCGGTATTTTTTTCCAGTAAGGCAATCTGGGCATTCAGGCTGGTTTTCTGCACGTCCAGGTTTTTTAATTCATCTTTCAATGTGCCAATCTGGGTATTCGCCGCCATGAAGGCATCCCACTGCGGCAAGCCCAAACCAATCAGCAAAGCCAATCCGCCGACGATCATGCCGGCGCCCACCAATACTTTTTCGCTGCGTTTTAATGCCATAAAGGTTATACTCCCGACTTGCCGGAACCCGGACCGGGGGGCAGCGGCGCTTGGACCGGATTTTTATCGAAGGTGGCTGCATTCAACAGGGCCGGGTCAAGATTAATCCCGCCGCCGATGATGAAATCGTAAACCAGTGTGCCGTTCAACCGTTCTTCTTTGATATTGTTGATCAAGACGGCCTTGGTATAGGGCGCCAAATCAAAGGTTCGGGCAAAGTTGATAACGGACTGATGGTGCATCGCCTTACCGCTGATTTCCAGGCCATCATCCACTTTCAATGCACGAATCCAGACTCGCTCCGGTGTTTTCCGCTTTAAATCTTCGGTCATCGAGACATAGACATGGTTTCGGACTTTGGCTTTCTTGATCATGTCCATCAGGGTCTGATCCAGTTCCGCCTTCTTCTTCAATTCACGCTGACGGCTTTCCAGGCCAGCCACTTCCAGCTTGATGTTATCGCGTTGCGCTTCCAGGGGCGGCACCTGTTGACCCATGATCATAGCCGCCACAAACAGCCCGGCTGTCGCCAGCCCACCCAGCACAAGAGACCCCACTCCCGCAGGAATGAGCCAATCCGTACTCGAATCATCTTCGCCGACATCCGAAGCACCCATGGAGGCGGGAGAGGCGCCCGATTTCCCCAAGCCTGCGGAAATATCAAAATCAAACGGAAACACAACCGAAGAAGTCATGGCGGCCCCAATCACCGCGGGGTGCAAGGGCTGAGGCATCGGCAGCTCGCCCAGCGGCGCCGAGTGAAATGCGCAACCCAGCCGGATGCTTAAAATCCGCTCCATCACGGGCGGCATGTCTTGTGTCAGCCACAGCGCGGGCTGCACCGACTTGGTGGTTCTGCGGATCTCTTCCAGCAAATCCTCCACCACAATCGAATCATCCGTGGCGGTCTCAAAATCCCGTGTCTCAATCGCCGTTTCACGCAGTTCAATCAGCCGATCCTGTTGCCAGACGGACAGGCGGACACGATTCGGCTCTACAAAGACCATCCCCCAGCAGGCATCAGAGCCAATCTGCTGAACCAGTCCATCCAGGACGCCGGTGCCGGCCATCGCCCTTAAAATATTGAGCGGTTCCAGGCCAATGGAGGCAACCCGGACACGCAACTCTTTCAATACCCTCAGATACGCGCCGAGCGTATCGCTTCGAATCGCCCCAAAAACCAGTTGCTGCTGGTTGGGCGGCAAATTGGGATTGTTTAAAATCACAAAATCCACAATGGCTTCCGTGTTATCAAACGTCTTATAGCGTTCCGCCTCGCTGGAGAGGGAAACATACAGGCTGGACGGGTCCAGGCGGGGCATCTCAACCACCCGAATCAGGGTGCCGGGCAGAGATAAATGCACCAGCATGGGCTTTGGGCTGATTCCTCGAAGCAGCTGGGAAATCACTTCCTTCAACAGCGCCGGGTTTTGCAGCACGTCTCCGTCTTCATCCAGCAAGCCCACTGGCGTTGGCATGGAAACCGCCTGCTCAATGGACATTGTCTTGGGAGAAAACACCGCCAACTCGATAGCCTGCCTTGTAATGGACAGGCCAACGTGAACGGGTTTCTTGTTTTTGGGGCTAACCGTCATTCAGGTGTGCTACCACGCTCTCTCCGTGAAATTAATATAGCATATCCTCCCGCTTGTGGGGGAATAGAGCAAATGACCGGTATCGAAACACCGGCCGCTTGCTGTCTCTCTATTCGATTGTCGCTTCTCAGCGGTCGCTGAGGAAGCCGATGACGCCATAAGCGGCGCTTTTCTGGAGATGGCGAGGTGCGCTTTTGAGGAGATTGAAACACTCGCTGATGAGCGGATCATCGGCGGCTGGTTCAGTTCCTTGCTGTTTGTTCCCGATGAACATGTAATCCGGCTTCTGTCCGTTCGTTTGCTCGTTGAAGAACCACTCCATCGGCTTCTGGTACAGCTTGGAGAGCATATACATCTCGACTGCGTCCAGTTTGCGATGGCCGGACTCGAACGACGAGACGGCGGACGTTGGAATTTGAAGATACCGGGCCACCACTTCCTGTTTCAGCTTGGCCTCGAGACGGGCCTGCTTGAGACGGAAGCAAAATTGTTTACGATCACTTATCATTAGGATGCTAGACCTCCTATTTGATATGAATATCGAATATTTCGAAAAAAACTTTGATTTTTGCCCTATTTCCTTGCCCTATGCCTGATTTACCCTATTTCGACAATTCCAAAGCCCTTCTCCGGCAAAAAGCCCGTCAACTCCGGGCCAGCCTGGATATCCCGACCATCAGCCGGGATATCTGCAACCACCTGGAAGCCTGGCCCATTTTTGCCAAGGCCGAAACGGTGCTTTTTTATAGCGCCTTTCGGGATGAAATTGACCTGATGCCGATCGTCAGCCGGTTTCCAGAGAAGAAATGGTTTCTTCCCGCTGTTGAAGCCGGACAAAGTATGGTCTTTCGTCGCTACAAGCCGGGAGACAGCTTAACAGAAGACCGCTACGGGATCTTGTCCCCATCTGCTCAGGCGTCGCCACTGGAGAACCTGGCATCCGGCGATGTCATTCTCTTACCCGGCCTGACTTTTGACCGGCATGGCCATCGCCTTGGATACGGGAAAGGCTACTACGACCGCTTTTTGCAGGGTGTTCGCAAACAGAATCCGGGGGTTATTCTGGCCGGGACGCTCCCTTATGCTCTCCTGAGCGAAAAAATACCCGCAGACACCTGGGATGTTCCAGCGGATGTGCTGGTGACGGAACAGGGTATTTTTCCGGCTATTTCGGCTCATAATCAGGATATTGGGACTGCTTGACTTGGGTAAACCGGCAAGCTAGAGTAGAGGGCCTAGGGCGCTTAGCTCAGTTGGTAGAGCGCCTCCCTTACAAGGAGGATGTCGGCGGTTCGAGCCCGTCAGCGCCCACCATACGACCTTGCCGGGCAAGGCTTGAATTGAGTAGAGAGATGACAATCGAAGTGTAGTAGTAGCCTCGAGGAGGGGATATGTTTTTTTTGCAAGCCAATTGGTTTGACTCTTATAACGAGAACAGCCTGGCCTGGCGCCTGCGGTGTAAACGTTTTGAACTGCTAAAGCGCTGGATGGCTCAATTTCCCAGGCCGCTCAAGATTCTGGATGTTGGCGGAACCGCCAGTTTTTGGGAGACGATGGGCTTTGACGCATCGGATGACGTGCATATCGTCTTGCTCAATCTGCAAGCCTCCCCCACGCGCTCGCCGATGTTTGCCAGCGTAGCCGGGGATGCCACCCATATGCCGCAATTCAAGGACAAAGAGTTTGATATCGTGTTTTCAAATTCCGTCATTGAACATGTCGGCGATGACGCGCAGCAAGCGCGCATGGCCCGTGAAATCCGGCGAATCGGCAAGGCGTATTTCGTCCAGACGCCCAATCTGTATTTCCCAATCGAGGCCCACTTTTACTATCCGTTTTTCCAGTTCATGCCGGTGCCCATCCGGGCGCTTCTGCTTTACTACTTTGATTTGACCGGTGGTGGACTGAAAAGAACGATAGCGGCCTGGAAAGCACGCCTCTCCCTGCGACGGTTTGAACGCCGCCCGGAAGAATCGTGGGCGCGCTGTCTGGAACGAGTTCGCTCTGTGCGCCTGATGGACG
>CAZXUP010000107.1:0-9284 GCA_964643815.1 uncultured Vampirovibrionales bacterium | reverse complement strand
TTCACTCACTATGCTTGCGCTCTCACGATGCCTGCACGGGCAGGCAAACTCGGATATCAAATTGGGGGTGGGTAATTATAAAAAAACAAATCTAAAAGTGAAATTGATCGGATTTGAAGTTTTATAAATCGGATATCACACGCGTCGATTTCGTATCTCAGTTTGCGTTTCAGAGGCTGCTTCCGCTCACTTGCGTGGCAGGCAGGCCCTCCGTCGACCATTCTTCCGGTTGGGTTTCAAAAAACAGCAGTTGAACTTGTTTGGATAGTCCATTCCCAAGCCCTAATAGCTCCAAAAACACCGGCATGAGCGCGTTTGTCAGCTTTTTTCGTTTGGCGGCGGATAAACCAGCGTCAAAAAAGCCCAGACGATAAATGGGTTCTTCGGTTTCGCTGGCCAGTCGCCCGCCAACGGCCAAATCGTCCGCCTGATAAGGCGTAAAGTGGATGATAATGCGCTCACGCCAGTTATGAGGGAAGTTCAGGCAGGCCATCACGGCATCGGTCAGCTCGGCTGCCATAATTTTCTTCTGTTCCAGCGAGAACGCCGGGGTTTCCAGCCGTAGGTAGGGCATGCGCACGCCTCGGTTTCACCCGGCTATTCTAGGGTATGCAGGATCGGTTGAATATCCCCCGGAGGAGCAATAGACCCGCTTGAAAAGAAAAAATCGGAAGTGACAGGAGTCGAACCTGCAACCCCTTGCGGGGCGACCGCTTTCGAGGCGGCTTCCTCACCATTCGGATCACTTCCACGGGAGTGGGTATAAACGCGCCCGTGTTCTACTGCCTGCAGGGGGCGCGGTTGTCCCCCGTATTATACAGAAAAGTGACCCGGATCAAAAAAGTTTCGCGCAGCTAGTCTCGCGTATCCACATCGCAGGCGGTAAACAGGTTGTTAATGCGCGCCGTCAGCTCGTCGTTGTCCAGCTCCCGCGAGAACTGGTTCAATTCCTGGGCCATGCCAAAGCAATGAGCCGCTTCCAGCCGGTTGTCCAAAAAGCTGTAGGCGCGCCCGAGGTTGTAATACGCCAGCGCGTAATGCTCGTTGATTCGGATGGCGCTCTGGAACAGCTCAATGGCTCGGTGTACCTCCCCCAGTGTATCCAGGTGAATGACCCCAAGGTTGTTGAGCGGGATTTCATAGCAGGAGTCCAGGGCGATGGCCTTTTCGTAATGGCTGGTGGCGCTTTCGATATCGCCATCCATCCAGCGCAGATAGCCCAGGTTACTGTGCAGGCGGGGGGTGTTTGGTGCGATTTGCAGCCCTTGCCGGTAAATCAGCTCCGCATTGACGCAATCTTCTTTTTGAAAGTACAGCATGCCCAACTGGATGTAGTTTTCGATGTCCCTGGGCGCTAGCGACTTTGCCAGATTGTAATAGGCGATGGCCGCTTCCGTGTGCTGCGTGAAATCCGCGTGGATGTTGGCGATGCTTTGCGCCACCATCGCTTTCCAGTGCGGTTTCCTGCCCAGATGCAGGGCGGTTTCGTAGTGGGGCAGCGCTTCGTTGAACTCTTGCCCGTAGTAGTAGGCATTGGCCAGGTTGCAAAAGACCTGTGGATCGGTCGGGCGGAGTTTCGCCAGTTGGCTGTAGGTTTCGGCCATGTTGCCGTATTCTTCGCGCTGTTCGTGCAATCTGGCCAAATGGTACAGTGCATTGAGATGATTGGGGTGCTTTTCCAGAACACGCTGGAACCAATAGGCCGACTTTTCGCCCTGCCCCCGCTCCCGGTAGATATCGCCAATGATGATACCCACACTTGCCAGGCCAGGGTACCGTCGGTTGATGTTCAGGTAGCGTGTCAGGGCGGAATCCAAAGCGCCCATTTCCTCGTTTAGCCAGGCCAATAGCATCTGTGGCAGCAGATCCAGCAGGTAACCCGATGCCATGCGCTCCTTTTCAAACGGAAACAGCAGCACGGCTGTTGTCAGGCTGTAGCAGGCCTGAATGATGTAACTCAAAGCGCCAAGAGAGAAGCCTTTTTCCATGGCTAAAGACTGAGAGGCCTGGAAAAAGCCGATCCGGATGCGACAGCTTGCTGTGGGCGCTATCTGGATGGCCTTGATATAGGCTTGCGCCGCTTTCTCATAGCGTCCGGCCTGGTAATGGATGGTCCCCAGGACGTAATACGCTTCCTGGCGGGCAAAAATGTGTTGCCGTCCTTTGTCGGATTGCGCTAATTTCAGGGTTTTCTGTGCATAGCGTTCAGCCTTGGCAGCTTGTCCCTGGCGAAGAAAGACCTTGGCCATCCGGGAAACCACCTCTGCCGAGTCTGGAACCTGCTCCAGCGCGCGGGCATATTCGTTCAAGGCTTCGTCCAGAAGGTTGGCGCATTCGGTCGGGTCCAGGTGTTGGCGGTACAACCTGTCACCTTCACGCAGAAAGCCGCTGTAAGAGGGGCTTTTTAAATTTCGTGCGTCCAATTTCCGCCCGGTCTGTTCCTCGATGAGCATCTCTGGTCCTCTACACACCTCGATAGGCGTGGTATCGGTCTTGTACGAGGGGAACTTTGACTTTTGACCCCAAAGCGTTACATTGCGTTACAACGTTGGGGCTGAAAGCGTAGCGGATTCTTTATAAGGGGGCTTCTCCAAGCCCGAATGCCCTGGCTGCTCATGGGCGCGATGTTGGCGAACCCGGAAAAGCATGTTCCAGAGACGTATATAGAGGAGGCTTTTTATTACAGAATGTAAACAAAATGATATCCCTAAGCAATAACTAGTATCTCCAAGTTTTTATTTGAATATATCTCATCTCTATAACAACGCACTTGGATAGATAGTCATCGGATAGAAATAAGGAGTAAAACATATGTCTTCTATTAATCCTCTCTCCAGCTTGTTCACCAGCTTCCTCAATTTTTCCAATCAAAGTCAGGCCGGTGGCCAAAATACCCAAACCCAGGCTTATCCTCTGATAAATCGACGTCGCAACGGCAACCGGTATGGGCAAATTGGCCAGCAACAACAGCCCATGATGTCGATGCTGCAATCCATTCTCCAGAGCATCTTCGGGATGCTGGGCAGCTTGAGCCGAATGGGCGGTTATTCGACCCCAACCCCGCCGGTGTACACACCGCCCGAGCCTCCCGTGTATAACCCACCCACTCAGACTCCCCCGGTATACACGCCGCCGGAACCGCCTGTGTATAATCCACCCACCCCGACTCCCCCGGTGTACACACCGCCGCAAAATAAAGTTCTGGGTTCCGCTGGACTCTTCGGCGACCCCCAGTTCGGAGTTTTCACACCCAACCTGGGCAACATCCCGGCAGCCCTGCGCGGTTTCGAATCCGGTATCCAGACAGGCCAAACTGTTACCTTGCTCAATGACGCCGATCTGGGTGGATTGAATGTCGAAGCAACCGGCATCCAGGTGGATCCGAGCAACCCCAATAGTCACGGTGTTGGCACCGCAACGTTCAAATCGGGCAACGATACCGTTACCATCCAGAACAGCGGCGATTTACTCGTCAACGGCCAGGTGCGCGGCAATATCAAAAGCTCCGGTCTGATTGCGCCCATCCAGCTTGCCAACGGCGTCACGGTTTCGACCAGCCTGCAAATCGACGGCGCCAACGGCCAGATGGCAGAACGTTTCGTCATCCAGAACGGCGAATACAAAATTACCGCCGCGTTGCGTTCACCCAGCGCCGACTCCCAAAGCTACTTCGATATGAACTTCGAGGAACTGGTCGCCACTGCCGCCGACAACGCGACGGGCTACAGAACCAGCGTTCCGGGCCTCACCAGCCAGTTCGGTATCGTGGATCTGCTGAAGCTGGAGCCCGGTGTGTCCATCAGCGCCTAGTTCAACAGGTTCTACTGACGCCTCAATTCTCACTTTATCCCAACAACCTCCATCTACTTTACTCCAGTCTATCCTGTCTCTGGGAGCCGAAAGGCTCCCTTTTTATTGGCGAGCCGGGGCTGGCTGGAGTATAATAACAAATGTGAAGCGTTTTGTTTTTATTTTATTGATTTTGGGGCTGCTGGCTTGCGCACAAGTGTTGACGTTCATGGCGACGGATGCTTCGGCTGCGCGCGGTGTATCGAACACAACCACGCTCAAGACCGCTTCGCTGGATTTTTATTACAAGCTGGATGAAAAAGCCCGCTATCTGGATCTGAAAAACCAATGGCAATCGAAACACCGGGGAGAGTTTAGTCCTCGGCAGGCTGTCGAACTGGCTGATGAGGCCTACAAAAAGGCCTCGGTGGAGGCTCCGTTTGAAAAATGGCTGTATCATGGCGCTCCGGCGCCTCGCGTGTTCACCGGCAAGTTGCACCTCTATAATAGTAGTAAGCAGGCGTTGTTGGATGTCCCGCTGAAAGTCACGCTTCGGGCGGAAGTGGGTGATTTGCGCGTGGATTCGGTGGTGCAGTTGACCGATTACGGACATCTGAGCAAGACAGCCCGTTGGATGACGCTGTCGGAGCAGACCGTCAGCATACCTGCCGTTGCACCGGGCGAAGACTTGCAGGTGGAAGTCATGCGTTTTCGCCTGATGGAGTTTCTGGCCGCGCATCCCAACCGCTGGCCTTCCCAACTCGAAGTGCAGGTGAGTGGACCGCAGGTAGGCACGGTGAAAAAAAGCCTCTCACTCGCGCCCGATCACTTTGTGGTGCCGGTGTTGTATTAAGTTCAGGGAATAGCTGCGCCGATGCAGATTGCCCAGAACCCGCTTTTGTTGTTTGCTTAGGGCATCGTATTTCCTGGATATTTCCCAGGCTTAGAGAGGATTGCTCCCCATGTTTGAAAGACCGGATCAGCGAGATGCCGACGCCCTGCGTCCGGTAAAAATTGTTCGCAATTTCACCAAGCATGCACCGGGTTCGGTCTTGATGTCGCTGGGTGACACCCAGGTGATTATCACGGCGACGGTTGAAGAGCGCGTCCCTCGGCACATTCATATTTTAAAAGAGGAAATGACGGGCTGGCTGACGGCGGAATACTCGATGTTGCCCGGCGCAACCAACACGCGCACCCAGCGGGAGCGCATGAAAGTCTCCGGCAGAACGGCCGAAATTCAACGCCTGATTGGCCGCACCCTGCGCGCCAGTGTGGACTTAACCAGAGTCGGCGCACGCACGATTACCATCGATGCGGATGTGATTCAAGCCGATGGTGGCACCCGCGTGGCTGCCATTACGGGTGGCTACATTGCGTTGGTGGATTGCCTCAACAAGCTGAAAACCGACGGCCTTTTGGAAGAACTGCCGCCGCTGAATCCGATTGCGGCCATTAGCGCGGGCATGGTGCAAGGCGCCGAAATTCTGGATTTGAACTACGAAGAGGATTCTGCCGCCGAAGTGGACGCCAACGTGGTGATGAACGCCAACGGCGAATTGATCGAGTTCCAGCTCAGCAGCGAGCGCTCTCCGTTGACGCGCGCGCAACTGGATCGCCTGGTGGACTTGTCGGAAGTTGGTATTCGCAAACTGTTGGCGCTTCAGCAAGAAGCCTTGTCGCAGGATCTTCCCCTGACGACGGTATAACGGAGGGTCAGCAAGAAATGTCCGAACGCTCCGTCAAAACCCGCATGTCTCCGCAGCAACGTCCCCTGCAACGTCCAAAAGGAACGCAGGATATTTTCGGCGATGACATCGAGCGCTGGGAATATGTCGAGTCGTTGTGCCGTTTGCAATTTCAGAACGCGGGCTACCAGGAAATCCGCACACCTGTTTTTGAAGTGACCGAGCTGTTTGAGCGCGGTGTGGGCGAAGGGACGGACATCGTCAATAAAGAGATGTACACGTTCGAGAAAGGCGATCGCCGTTTGTCGCTGCGACCGGAAGGCACGGCGGGCGTGGTGCGCAGCTTTATCGAACAGGGCATGGGGCGCTGGCCCAAGCCGGTCAAACTCTATTACATGGGGCCGATGTTTCGTTACGAACGTCCGCAGGCCGGACGTCAGCGCCAGTTTCACCAGATTGGCGTAGAACTGTTTGGTCTGGATACACCGGCGGTGGATGCCGAAGCCATTATGCTGGCGATGCGTCTGTTTGAAAAACTCAAGCTGCCGAATCTCGCGTTGGAAATCAATAACATCGGCACGTTGCAATGCCGCGAAAATTTCAAGGCGCAATTCCGAAAACTGATTGAGCCGCATTTGTCCGCGCTTTGCGAGGATTGCCAGAAGCGTTACGAGACTAACCCGCTGCGGATGCTGGATTGCAAGAACCCGGCTTGCAAAGCGATTTATGCGTTGCCGGAAATTAAAAGCTATCTCGAATCGGATTTTACCTCGCCGGAATGCCAGGCGCATTTTGCGGAGCTGGTGCGGATTTTGGAGAGCTTGAAGATTCCGTTCAAGCGCAATCCGTATCTGGTGCGCGGGTTGGATTATTACACCAAAACCGTGTTTGAGATTACATCGATCAGTTTGGGCGCGCAAAACGCGGTTTGCGGTGGCGGTCGTTACAACCATTTGGTTGAAGATCTGGGTGGTCCTGAAACGCCTGCGGTTGGTTGGGCGCTGGGGATGGAGCGCTTGATGACGCTGGCGGGCGAGTTGCCCAAGCGCGAACTGGATTTTTATATTGTGACTGATCAGCATGCCGCCGCGTTTGAGCTGGCCGATTGCCTGCGCGCGCAAGATTATAAAGTGGATGTGGATCTCTCCGGTAAAGGCTTTGGCAAGCAGTTGGAGCGGGCCTCCAAGCTGGCTGCCCGGCAAGCGATTATTTTAGGCGAAAGTGAAACGCAAAGTGGGCAAGTGCAAGTCAAAAACTTGTCCACAGGTGAGCAGACTGTACATGTTCAGCAAGATTTTTTAGCTTTTTGCAAACGCTGTTGAAGTAAAAATACTGCTTTCGTTGTTCGCCTTAGGGCTTAATAACACGAATATCTTGTGGGTCTTTATCTATCTAATTTACCTAATTTACATTTAACCCTAGTTGAGTATTCTGTGTAAGTAATTTCTTTTTCCAAGAACGTTCTTTCTTAAGAATTTCCTCGACTGTATCAGATGAAGAAGCGATATCTAAAATGCTTACTGTATAACCCTTGTTACATTCTTTATTGTGTTCTATTAATAATTTGTTACCACCATCTTTTGTATCACAATAATTACTCCACCTACCCCAGAATCCATTATCTCCATATGCCGCACCAACATAGAGTTTTTCACTATGCTCACAAGTGAGCAAATAAATGCCTCGACAGTCTCTCAGCCTGTTTTTCCACTCTTCTGGCATTCTCTTTATGTCAGCAATAGGGTAGACAAAATCATGAAAACCAGGAAAAGCTTCTCGTTCAGAGGCACCTCTCATTTTAATAATTTTAAAATTGTAATTTTCTGCACAAATCGCAGATTGTCTAGCTTTATACGTCTCGTCCCAATTTACAAAAAGTCGACCAGATAATTCTGATAAATGATTAGTTTTTTGCTGATCATATTGATACCATTTAGAGCCATCTTCAGATGTTTGCATGTTTCTTTTTAAGATGTTATAGATACCCACAAAGAGCGTTTCCCCAGAGGCTGTTTCTACGAATGATGCTACGTAATCTCTTGCAAAAGGATTCCTGCTGCTTTGCTCACCTTGAAAAGCTAAAAATTCTTCAGGGTTGTCAAAACAAACCGTATAAAGAGATTGCCCTAGTGAAAAGACTTCGTTTTTATGTCGATAAATTTTAACTTCTTCTGGCTTAAGCCCAGCCATTATCAATAAATCATTAAAAAATAAGGCTTCTTTGATGCCTTCTAAGAGAGTTTCCATATAAATCCTCTAAGTCACAACTATACTTATTAACTCTCTTCTAAACATAATCTATGATCAAGTCAAATAATTGCTAAAATGGCAGTAGTTTTGTCTTTGAAGAATTCGAATTCCCGCGAAAGCGGAAATGACAGTTTTAATCGAATAAGTGCTCTACAGATAGTCCTATTTACTTCAGCGGCAAATAGATATCCGTGATTAGTTCGCTCTCGGGCACTTCGGGAAAGAAATTGAGGTAATGGAAAAAGCAGGGGAAATCTCGCAACTCCTCGCCGCTGTCGGGTAGCCATTCCCCATACAAGGCATGGATTTTGCCGTCCATATGGTTGTGGGAGCCGACATGACGGATCAGGGCGCACCGGCCGCCGGGAATTTCCTTGGTAATAACGCCTTGCGGATTGTCCGGCACATCCTGATACACCTCCCCGCAGATATCAAACCGGAAGGCATCCGGCTCCGCCGTTTTGGGATCGTCATAGGCAAGCCCGTACGTATTGCTTGTTTTTACCGGAGACAATCGACTGCTTTTGCGCCACTCGATAAACCGCTGGATAGAGTCGTTCAGCAATCCGGGCGCACCCCGATGCTCCAGAACGGCAACCTTGACGGTCTCGAAACAGACAATGCTTACATCCATGTCAGGTTCTCCTATGCGGGTTGGGAAATGATACTTTTCGTGCCAGGCAGGCCAATTCGGTTTCTTTCGAAATTGCGAAGGGGTTTGCCCGAATGCCTTTTTGAATGCGCGGGAAAATGATTCGGGGTTTTCAAATCGGGCATTTGTCGCAATGTCGATAATCCGCATGTCTTGGCGGAATACAAGCTGGTAGGATGCACGTTTGAGACGCATGAGCTGGATGAACCTGGAGACGCCGATGCCGGTGTATTCGGAAAACTGGCGATGGAAATGATACTTCGAGAACAGGGCAACCCGGCTCAGCGTTTCCACGGACAGCTCTTGATCCAGATGCCCGTCGATGTACTCGCAGACCTGGTCGATCTGGTCGGCATAATAGGCGGTCGGAGGTTTCTTCACGGTTGTCGGGTTCGTTTCGAAGCTACCAACACAGTATAGCCCCTCTCGCGATGAATATCTTGACCGGAATTGCTTGAATAGGCGCCTTTAATGAAAGGGCAGGAGTTTTGTTTTGACGCTATTGCCGCTACCCGCTTTCCGGCCCAGTTGCTTCAGCGCCGCGCGGGCTTTCGTCACGCGAACATCTTGCGGATCTTTATCAATTTCCAGAAAGCGTTTCAATGCGCTTTCGGCGCGATTGCTTTCGCGCATCTCCGCGTAAATCATGCCCAGGTTGTACAACACATCCGGGTCGTCCTCGGCCAACGCTTCTGCGGCGGCGTAGAGCATTAAAGCCTTTTCCGGTTGGTTCCGGTTTTTCAGCAGGCGTCCGTAGTTGATGAGGGCATCCGGTTGCGCGGCCATCTGATAAAATCCGGCGGCGTGCAGAGGGTCATTCTGTTTTTCCGCCACATAGCCCAGCATCTTCCATACGCGCCCATCATCCGGCGAAAGCAGCGCGGCCTGATTCAACTCCCAGCGGG
>CAZXUP010000106.1:0-9285 GCA_964643815.1 uncultured Vampirovibrionales bacterium | reverse complement strand
GCTCTAATACCGGGGCAAACGAAACGTGTTTGCGACGATAGGCGCCCAGCGAGCCGTCTTCACGGCGCGTACTGTTAACGTTGGCCAGGTTGCTGGAGATGGTATCCATCCGCAGACGCTGGGCTGTTAAAGCCGATGCGGTTATATCAAAAACGTCCATTAGCTACCTCCTCCGCTAATCACCGAGCGCAGGCTACGAATGCTGCGGCTCTCGATATTGGACAGGGCCAGGTATTTCTGCGTGTTTTTCGCCAACTGGCTCATCTCGGTTTCCACGTCCACCGCGTTGCCATCGTTGCGAAACTGCACGCCTTCGCTTTCAATGGACTCGGGATGAATTTCCTCAATGCTGACAGGAACATTGCCAATGCCGAAGTGTTCGGCACGTGTTGCTCTCATCGTCATCGGCTCGTCATTGGAAGTCGGACGCACCTTAGGAAGGCTTTTATTTTTGTTTGATTGAATGGCCTGCTCCAGCGCGCCTTCAAAGGAGACATCGCGCCGTTTGTAGTTGGGCGTGTCCACGTTGGCCAGGTTGCTCGCAATCGCTTTATGGCGCTTGGCAAGACCATCCAGCGCCTTGTGCGTTGCTTGGGAGGTGAGTGACGTAATTAAATCCATCGCTTTTCCACACCATTTCCACTCTCTTACCTTCAATGTAGAAGTTTTAGCGAGGCTTTTCCTCATCTGATGGGTTGAACTTGCAGGTGTACGCCTCCTCCGCATGGAGGAGGCCAGCAAGCTGGCTTTAGATAGGGATGAGTAGCTTCGCCCTGTCATCCCCGCTAACCCTGTCATTCCCGCTAACCCTGTCATTCCCGCGCAGGCGGGAATCCAGGAAAAGCTGGCGAAGGAGCCAGTCAGGCACTGCGTTGTGGACTTGCCCTAATTAAAGCCAACTTGTTGGCCTGGATTCCCGCCTGCGCGGGAATGACAGAAACGACTAAAAGAATAACAAAGGAAAACAAACAGAACACTTTCACAAAGTGTAATAACCTCTGCTGTGACAGATGGGTTGGTTTCCTATACTGAGGACATCCCAATTGAGAAGGAGGTTTTAATTATGAAAAAGTTGTTGGTATTGGCCCTGCTGAGCGCTCCATTGATGTCATTGACGTCAGCTCCGGCATTGGCCGAGTGGGAGATGGCAAACCCACTTGAGCTAAGCGGCGCCGGTGCATTGTCTGTCGGTACTGGTGTATTGCAAGTGCTAGCCTCACCGCTCGAAGTCTCTAACGCAACGCTGGAAGGACAGGATGCGCTCACGGCTTCCGGACGCGGCATCCACAGAGCGGCTGAAGGGGTTTTGATGACCGGCCTCGGCGTCGTCACCCTGTTTGAGGGCGGACGCAAAGGCTTGTCTGATCTAACCGTAAACACGCTCAACGCCACCGGAACCCTGCTGCAAGTCACCTCCGAAGTGATTGCCAATAGCACACCCAGCGCAAAAGTGCGTTATCAGGACACCAATGGCCGTTCCGCCGAGAAAGACATCCCGCTGGTGGTGCGTCCAGAGTACGTACAAATGCATGAGCCTGTCGATTGCGAATGCCCGGCCAATTAGTTAATAAGAAGCGCTCAGTAATAGCTATTGAATGAATTGGAGACTCAAATCGATGTTGTCACGTAATGACCGTTTGAAGGCGAACGCCAGGCGCGCTCTGTTGGCTTCGACCCTTGCCTTAACAACGCTGGGCATGCTGGCGGTTGGCGCTCAGGCATGGGCCGTCAAACCCGAATCGGAAGGCTCTGCTCCAAAAAGCACGATG
Organism: uncultured Vampirovibrionales bacterium; assembly: GCA_964643815.1. Taxonomy (GTDB): domain Bacteria; phylum Cyanobacteriota; class Vampirovibrionia; order Vampirovibrionales; family Vampirovibrionaceae; genus CAZXUP01. The sequence continues at coordinate 7,516 of CAZXUP010000106.1, read as the reverse complement.
CAACAGCCTGCTGCCTCTGCCACACTGGAGCCGCAGACCGAAGAAAACATCAAGGCGGCCCAAAGCCAGCTGGATCAGCAAAAGCTGCAAGTCGCCAAAGACCTGACCGATTGGGTTAATCACACCTTGCAGGAGAAGAAAGCCCTGGTAGCCGTCGTGGCGCGCGAAGGCAGCGAAGCGACCAAAAAACAGGACAAAACCGGCATGGGCCATGCGGGTTTGGCGGTGTACGATCCGCGCGCACAATCGTGGATTGTCTACAACCTGCTGAATGACACCCAGGGCGGCAAACCCCAGGGCAGCATCTGGCGCACTGCACCGCTGGATTTCTTCTACGCGCAAAAAGGGTATGAACGGGACGCCCTCCTGTTGATTCCGGATGCGGAAACACAGCGCCGTGTATACGAAGCGATCTTGGACGGCAAGTACAAGTCGTTGCATTTCACCCGCGATTACAACCTGGTTTCGGCCTACAATACGGCGCGCAGCCTCAACTGCAACAAGTGGCTGCTGCTTAATATTGTGGCTGCCCGCACCAATAACTACAACCCGCAGGAGGTGCTGGCAACAATCAGCACAGGTTACGAACCGGGCGTGATCAAGCTGAATCCCATCGAACGGCAATTCGCCAAAGGCAAGGCAACCATTTTAGCCGATGAACTGCCTGCGTTCGGCCCCATCAAAACCGTGACGGTGGAAAGCCTCTATCGCTCCAGCCTGTTTGATGAAAAACTGTTCTACAGCGGCAGAAAGCTATAGATATTCAATCTCTGTGACGGAAGGCGTCCGGTATAAAACCGGGCGCCTTTTTGCTATCGTTAAAAGAAATAGAGAGACTGTTGGGAGGATGGCGCCATGGGACAGGGACAAGAACAGCAGGCAAAAAACTTCAATCCGCTGGGCTTGCGCGGGGGCATCGAGTTTCTGGAAATCACCACGCACGATCCGGCCTATGTGGATCGCATCCTCAAGGATTTTGGTTTTTCCAGGCTGATGAAACACCGCGAGAAAAAGCTGTTTTACTACCGCCAAAACGATATTCACATTCTGGTCAGCCACGGCGAAAGCGGTTTTGAGCGCGCCTTTGCCGAGCAACATGGCAACTCCGTCTGCGCGATGGGCTGGCGGGTTGAAGACCCAAAAGCGGCTTACGAGACAGCCATCCAGCGCGGCGCGCGAGCCTTTGAACCCGGAAAAATCGGCAACTGCGATCTGACCATGCCTGCCATCTACGGCATTGGCGATAGCATCATTTATTTTGTGGGCATCAACGAAAAAGACAGTTACCTGAAAGCCCAAGGGTTTGTACCGCTGGAAGCACCCGAACTCGTCGAAGAAAAAGGTTTCCTTAAAATCGATCACCTCACCAACAATGTCTACAAAGGCACGATGGCCTACTGGGCGGATTTCTACAAAACCATTTTCGGTTTTACCGAAGTGCGCTACTTCGACATCAAAGGCGAAAAAACGGGCCTCACCTCGTTTGCCCTTAAGTCACCCGATCAGAGTTTTTCGATTCCGGTGAATGAAGGCAACGAATCCAAATCGCAGATCGAAGAATACCTGCGCGAATACCGCGGCGCGGGTGTACAGCACATCGCATTCTTAACGGCAGACTTGCTGACATCGGTTGAAAAACTGCGAGGCGGCAGCATCGAAACCCTGGATATCAGCGCGGATTACTATGACGAAGTATTCCAGCGTGTACCGAACGTGACCGAAGACAAGGCGCGTATCGAGCGCTTGCAGGTATTGGTGGACGGCGACGAAGAAGGGTACCTGTTGCAAATTTTCACGCAAAATTTATGTGGCCCCATTTTTATCGAAATGATTCAACGCAAGAATCATCAGGCGTTTGGCGAAGGCAACTTTACGGCGCTATTTAAATCCATCGAGCGCGATCAGGCGCGGCGGGGTGTTTTGTAGTTTCGATGGAGCCGTTTACGCCGCAACCAGGGCAACATCACTGGCTGGAGTGGATCAAGCAGGTGCATGCGATTGCCCGGTGGGGGCTGACGTACTCGAAAGATCCGTTTGATCTCGAACGCTATATGGTGCTGCGCGATCTCAGCGTGCAAATGATGTCGGACTTTACGCAGATCGATCAATCGCGCATGCCCGAACTATTTGCGCACGAGGTGGGCTATGTGACGCCCAAGGTGGATGTGCGCGGCGTGGTGTTTGATGAAAACGGCAAGCTGCTGATGACGCAAGAGCGTTGGGACGCCCGCTGGACACTGCCGGGTGGCTGGGCCGATGTGGGCTTGAGTCCGGCGGAAGTGGTGGTGAAGGAAGTACGCGAGGAGGTCGGGCTGGAGGTTCGGCCAGTCAAACTGCTGGCCGTGCTGGACAAGAAATTTTTTCCACACCCGGCGTCCGCGTATCACATCTACAAACTGTTTATTTTGTGCGAGGTAACCGGCGGCAAAGCCGAAGCCGGGCTGGAATCGCTGGGAGTTGGGTTTTATGCGGAAGATGAAATGCCGGAATTATCCGCGCATCGCATCACCACCGAGCAGATTGCGCTGTTGTTTGAGCATGCAAAAAATCCAACTCGCCCGACGGATTTTAATTAAGACAAATCATCGTTTAGAACACCAGATTTGTCATTCCCACCTCTTTTTTGTCATTCCCGCGAAAGCGGGAATCCAGGGAAAGTTTGCTAAGAGGCTAGTGCTTTGGCTCTTAAAACAATTGCGTGCGTTTGTTTAAAAACAGACTTGTGTTGATAAGCTGTTTACGGTTTATTGGAACCAATCGAAGGGTTACTATTTTTGGATTGAGAAGGGATTTTTGACATGATGAGCGTATCAGGCGCAACGCCTCACTTTCGTGCCGTCGTTTCGGTAAAGCCAGCACAACGGCAACAACAGGATGCCAACAAACCCCAGACGGCTGGCACACAACCCAAGTTTGGCGGACCGGGTTGGGGTGGACTCTTTGGCCCCCGGACGCTGAACGAAAACAACCCAGTTGACTTGCAGAGAGAAGCCCAGCGCGTTTACGGCGAAGCGGTCAGCGATGCCGCCCTGATCCGGGAAAAAGCGCAAATCAGGGCCGGTAAAACCGAAGCACTTGCTGAAGAAAAAATCACGCAAGGCCTTGACTTGATTCGCAGGGCGGAAGCCTTGTTTGAAGAAGCCGGAAAAGAAGTCAATTCGGCTGAAGAGCTATTGCGTATCACAGACGCTCGGGCCGATGAAGTGGAAGCCGAAGGCGTTCTCCGCCGGAATGAGCTGGAGCAAAAGGCGGCAAACCTGACACAAGCCCAGCGCGAAAGACTCGGCTCGGCACAAAACAGGCTGGTTGCATTAAAAGTAGTGGCCGCCAACTTGCAACAACGTGTTGCCAACAACAACGTAAAACAGCCTGACGAAAAGAATACAGACAAATAACGCTTTTAGCGGCCAATAAAACCTCAAACACAATAAGCCTCGCACACTCAATGGGTTGCGGGGTTTATTTTTTAACCAAAACTATACTCAAACTTTCCTGGATTCCCGCTTTCGCGGGAATGACAAGTTTAGTATAACGGCGGGGTTTATTTTTTGCCGAAGATGCCTTTCAGCAGGCCAAATAGTCCACCACCAGCGTTATTGCCAGAACGCCTTTGAACGGAAGGCGCATGCTGCGGCGTCGGCGGTTGGTGTCCGGCCTCGTACGCCTGCTTGACGAGCGAATGATAATACCAGGCCAATGCTTCCTGCTTGCCCCCTTCAAAGCGTCTCAACGCTTTTTCGATGGGAAATACCGCGTCGATCTGGCCCAAGCCGTTGATTTCGGGCTTGCCTTCTTTGTTCCAATAGCCACCCAGGTTACGGACAATCACTTCGCCCAGGTAGCAACCAATACCCGTCGGCAGGGTTTCCCCGACGTTTTTCTCGCCAATCGGCTCAAAGTGCTCGCTGATAAACTGATCCAGGCGTTGCAAGCTCTCCACCGAGTAATCCAAACGAATTTGCGGCGCCATCTCGTCCATAATCGAGAGAAACGTTCCGGCCTCATCCCGATATTGGGAAGCTGGTTGAGTTTTAGGGGATGCCGCCATGTCTGCCACTCCTTACGCAATTCCTGAAGCTATCTAAAAATTATCCAAGGGCCATTTCAAATGGCGATTTCACCGAACGAACGGGCTTCCGAACGGGACTTTTCTTATTATACAGACCCCTTGCTGGCTTGTGCATCCTGCAGGTTGATTGAAATTTGGAGATCAGTTATCCGGGTTGGGTTTGACGGGATTGCTGAAGATAAAACACACTCCCAGGAGGGGAAGGAGTAAAATCAGCAAAATCACCAGATATTCGAGACCATTGTTACTGCCCGCCCAAAGCAACAGCACACCGCAAGCCAAAACCGCCAAGGCGATACCCGTGTCCCGTAGCAATGGATATTGACGCTGATGCTTCATGCGATGCGCTCATGCTGTTTACCGTGATACCTCACGATAGCATCCCGCCATAGCACCCTGCCTCCATCACCCGGACGGGGCCAACAGGTTCGATTTGCATTTTGGGAAGCTTTTAATACAGAAAGCCGTCCTGTTCAAACCGGTTGATGACTTCCTCCAGCTCGTGCTTCGGTGTTACCAAAGAGAGCCGGACAAAGCCTTCGCCGGTTTTACCGAAGGCCGTGCCGGGCACCAGCACAACACCCGCTTTTTCAAGCACATCTTCCGCAAACTTCTCGCAAGAAGTGTAGCTGCGCGGAATGGGGAGCCACAAATAGAACGTGGCCTTGGGCGGGTTTAACTCTTCGACCGGCCAACCCAGACGCTTGAAGCCTGCCAGCATAATCTTCTGGTTTTCGGCGTAAATCTTGTTGTTTTCGCGGATATAGGCATCGCACTCCGGGCTGGTCAACGCAAAGGCAGCCGCTTTCTGGACGGCCCGGAACAGCCCGCTGTCCATCGTGCCTTTTACTTTTGCCAAAATACCCACCGCATCGGCGTTGCCCACGGCAAACCCAATCCGCCAGCCGGTCATGGCATACGGTTTGGACAGCGAATGGAACTCAATCGCCAGCGCTTTCGCGCCCGGCACTTCCAAAATACTGTGCGGCGCTTCCTGACCATCAAAGTACATCTCGGAATAGGCAATATCGCTGATCAGCAGAATCTTGTGGCGGCGGGCGAACTCAACGACCTTCTCGTAGTAGGCCATCGGCGCGCAGGCCCCAATGGGGTTGCTGGGATAGTTGATAATAACCGCCTTCAACCGGGCCGGATCGTAACCGTCGCGCTTCAGGTTCTCAACGGCGGCATCCAGATCGGGCAGATAGTTGTTGGCCGGTGTCAACGGCGTGGGATAGCTCAGGCCGCCCGCAATGTTGATGGCATCTACGTAAGACGCATAACCGGGATCGGGCGTCAGGATGATATCCTGCTCCTTGGCATTCATCCGGGGAGTGATAATAGCCCGGAACATGTTGGCCAGGCCCTCTTTGGAACCCAACAGCGAGGTCACTTCGTTGGCGGGGTTGATATCCACGCCAAAGCGGCTTTTCATCCGGGCGGCAACCGCGTCCAGAAAGAATTTTTCGCCTTTCGGAACCGAGTAGGTATGGATTCCCGGCTCACTGAGCGTTTTGATGAAGTAATCCAGCAAAACTTTCGGTGGTTCGACCGTGGGCGCCCCGATGCTCATTTTTAGCGGCGGGCGGCCTTTTTTCTCCAGGATTGGGGTTAATTCGGCAACCCGCGCAGCAATACGGAACATAATATAGGTTTCCATATTGGCGCAGTAGTCGGAATACAGGCTTTTCACATTGAAGTCGGCGGGTTTGGCTTCGGAGAGGGCTGTCATACCAAGGGGTTCCTTTTGCGTCTGAGACACCCTCTATATACCATAAAGCTCCCGATTTCCGCCAATAGCTCTTGCCGGGGACAGCTCACCCCCATACGGTTTTTGTAACAAAATATTAAAAACCCGGGGAAACATCGTTTACAGGGTTTGAGGGTTGGGAACTATACCCTTGTCAATCGGTTCGGACTACTTTCTCTTCTTCTTTCCTTCCTTTTTCTTACTAACCTAAACTTACCGCAGTTCCTGCGGTATTTTTCTTTTCTTCCGTTTTTTCGGTTCGTTTTTCCAGTTAAAGTTTAGCGGCTTCCGGGTCGAAAACAGACCTATGGAAACCAGCCCTTCTGTCTGCTCAACCTCCCCAAATCGAACGATTATGGTTAAGATTGAATAGCAGCAGGAGTGCTGCATTGTGTTTCCGCTAACCGGGAGCTGATACGGGTGAAACACGCCAGATTAAACACAATCAACCTAAAGCGTAAACAGCTGGCAAATACGGGCTTTTCGCTGGTCGAGCTTTTAATGGTGCTCGCATTGTCCGGGTTGATGGCCGCCATGGTGGTGGGCATGATGCTGCCCAAAGCCTCTCCGACCTGGGCCAGAGTGGCGGAAGATTACATTGAACACCTGTCGGCCGTGTATTCAAAAATACAATTGCAAAGCGGAGACTCTCCCATTCAGGCGCAAATTGTTCCAGACCCTAACCCGGCGGTTCATAACCCGCTCTATGCCGACGGCATTGCCACCGTGCTGCAAACCTCGGAATCCCTGGTTACGTACAGCGCCGCTTCACCGCCTTTCCTATCCTATCCCAGCAAGATCCGGGTGTATCTCAACCCGGAAGACACCAATATCCCGGATACCAGTAACCAACTGCCGCGCCATCAGGCAGGCGCGCTGGCGCCGGGCGCCGTCAACCCGGCCACGAATAGCGCCACTCAAACCATCATGGCAGGCACCGAAGACCGGGAATGGTTGCTGCTGGATATGAATGGCGCAGATGGCCCTAATACAATGGGCACAAACGGAGACCGGGTTTTGCTGATTGTAGACGATGTCACCGGGCGGGTTTTAACCGCCTGGCAAAAGTGCTGGATGCTGACCAATGCACTCACACCCACCTATCCGGCTGCAGCCACCACTACCTGTACACTGGCAAGCCCGGCGCCTTCGCGCACGTATTACAAATCGTTCTATGATGTGTACAAGAAGTACGAGACATAACCCATGAAGAAAACACTGCGGACACTGGGCATATCAGGCATTTCTGTGGTCGAGGTGCTGCTGTCGCTTGCGATTTTTGCAGTGGCCATTGTCGGCCTGTTTATCGCGATGGGCAATATCAATATCGCCATAGCCACGTCCATGCGGCGCGATATCGAAGCCGCTTACGCCAACATGCAAATGTCCAGCATCAACATTTACGATCCCCGGATCGAAACTGCCTACGATGTGAACTCTACCGCTTGTGGCGGCGCACGTTGCTCGATTACGCTACCCAACAACGATGTCGTTTATTACACCCTGTCGGTCGATTCCTGCTCTTCGGTTACAGCGCCACCGGCCAATTGCCCCAAGGCTATAGACAGCACGCAGCCAGCCACGGCAGATGTCAAACGCATCAACCTGTACCTGTACCGCAACGCCACCACCAATACCCCCTATCGCCAGTTTCAGCGGGAGGTGGCTTTAACTTCCGTTGGTTTTAAAGCCCAGAT
>CAZXUP010000105.1:0-9306 GCA_964643815.1 uncultured Vampirovibrionales bacterium | reverse complement strand
CAGGTTCTTGAGAATCTGCTCGTACAGGTCCCCAAGCGCTTGCAGGCTGTTGGCGTTCATCCAGGCTTTGCCGGGCACGCCTTTTGGGTTAAGCCGGTTGACGTGGCTGCCAATGGCCTGAACCGCCAGGTAGCTGAGCCATCCGCCCAGGAAAATATTGCAGATCAGGCCCGAAAACTCCCGAAATCCAGCTTCCCGAACCGCGTCTTTCCTCACCTCTGCTGGCCGGAGCAGTTCAAGCAGCGTGCCCGGCAGGCACAGGGCAATCACATCGGAGAGGGTAAGTTCCAGAATGCGGCTGCCGTCAACCTTTGTGACCATTTTGGAGACAGCGTCACTCATGCCTCTGAACTGAGGTTGAACCGATTGGGTTAATGCAGGCGCTGAACGTCTGCCCACAAGAGGAGGCGCTTCCATTGGTGCGATTGGTTTCACTGTCTTAAGACGACTTTGACGGGTATTCCTTATATAAAACCTTCCAGCGGCAAACATGCCAGTTGATTACAAAATATTACGCCCCCGGTTTTGTAATCGCCGGAAAAAATGTATGATAACCGAACCGTTTTAGTGGGTGAAACGGCGGCTTAATAATTGTTCATATACTGGCACCATCTCACTTTTTGCCTCTTTTATAAGAGCACGTCGGTATTTTTTCAGTTAAACAACGATCAGGAACCTGCAAATAATGACTCAAGTGGGCGTCAGGCAGGGCGTTCAGCCTTCTTCTTCGAACCGGTCGATTTCCGTTAAATCGACTCGAACAGGGCTGCCTGAGTCTGATGCCCGACCTCGATGTCAAACGTCGCGCACCGGGGTTCGGTTTGGGGGAGGATGGAGCGGGGCACTGGCCGTTTGTGCAAATCGTACCGGAGACAGGTTGACTAGCCTGCTTTTGCCCATTTTTCAAACAATTTCCGAAGTGTTTTTGGCTGCTTTTTTAGCCTTGGATGTGGTTTCGATGTGGCTGCCTCGCATCGGAACGTCCTTGTTAACCGGGAGTGAACAGAAAGATCCCAAGCAAGATCCGTATGCTAAAAATTTACCGTTTAAAGAGCAGGTTCGGTGGTGGATTCGAGAGAATACTCGGGGGCTGAACTGGTTGAATTTTGCCGAAGAAACCAAGAGAGAGTTTGCAACCGGTCCGGGCCTGCTGATCATTCCAGGTGTTGCGTTTGCGTTGGCCCGCCGCCTGATGGTTGCACAATCGGCGGTCAAACTGGACCACAAAGAGTTGAATGGTTTGACTCATGGCTTTATTGAGCATTTGAAGCAATCCCCGCTGGGCAATATTGAAGGCAAAATCAAGCCGGATGATTTCAAGGCGGAGCTGACAAAATACATTGCCGACTGCTTTAAAGATCCGGGCTTGAAAGCTACGCTGTTAACAGACAAGGGAATGGCTAAGACCTATGGACAAGCCTTGGATGCCTGGTCGAAAAAATTTGTCGATGCGGCATTTGGTGTGATCGATCCGGAGTATCAAGGCAATCCAAAAGAATATGCGCAATTTTTACAGGATGAGTTGTACCAGCAGTTACGGGAGTATAACCTGACGTATCGCCTGAAGCCGCATGATATAACGTATCTGCATCAAGGAGTGGAACAAAAGAAGGCTCCCGAGGCGATTAAAAACCTGCTACCGCGTTCCGACTCTGCCTGGATTGGGTACAATCAGGGGAAATATCCGGCATTTGATGGTGTGGAGCAGGTGTCTCCAAAGCCGATCAAGCAGTTTCTCAATAACCTGAAGCAATGGATCGATCTGCCAAAATCCGTTTGGGGGCAGAAAACCGTGAACGGTACTGGTGTGTTGCAGGGTACCCTGCCAGAGTTGTTGGAAAGTGGATTGAAAAAACTGGTGACGCAGAAATTTGTGCTCGCCACCGGTGTGTTGGTAAGTTCTGCTTATTATATGTCGCGTCTGGCGTTTTGGGCGCAAAGCCACGATTCTTATCAGGCAACCCGTACACTCAAACAGAATCCTGTTTCTTCGGGAGGCAGACCACAGCCTGCTACGGTTTCTGGTTCTGGCGCTGCTATCAATCGTCACGGTCTTGCCTCTGCGTTCCCGGCTTTCCCGACAGTGCCGATGACTCCCATGGCAGCACAGTCCTTTGCCTCGGCGCCTGCATTTGCGGGTGAGCAGTCTGAGAGGACGGACCGATGACGACCGTGCGTTTCTCAGGGCAGCCCGTTGCGGGTGAAGGGCTTGTAACCCGAAAACTGTATCCGGCAGCCGTTTGGGCACATAATCTGCCTGGCCGGGTTCGGGGAGCAACGGATCGATTTGTAAAAACGAGAGAAAACGGATCGTTCTTTCAGAAAGCGATGGCAACGTTTGTCAAAGGATTTGGAAGATTTGGCGAGAAGATCACCGATCTTTTCAACTATTGCGAATTTCCCGAAGGGAGTCTTGGCCGGTTGAAATTTACGGCGTCTGAACTGCCGATTGGCGCGATGATTTTATTGTTATACCCATTTACCATCGGGCCTCGCATGGTTCGTGCCTATCAGCGTGGAAAAAAGGATAATGATACGCGTGAGGTATGGGATTGTCTGCGTCGGGATGGAGCGGCGATTACTGCGTTCTTGTTCCTGCTGAAACCTTTATCAAAGGCGATTAGTAAACTATTTCAACGACTGGGACGTATCAAACTGATTGATCCGGAAAAGAATGTTGTGTTGACCTATGCGCAGCTTGCCAGCAATTACAAACTGGATCGCACGGAAGTCTTGCTGCAGATGTTGCAGGAAGGCAACGGACATGGTCTGCGGAAAGCCGCAAAAACCTTGAATGATCGCGGGTTGTCCAAATTGGGTCATCCTGACTTGCAAACGCATGTGGCCAACCTGAAGCGTTTGGTTCCGGAGCTGGTGCATGCACATGAGAATGAATTACCCGGTGTTTCGGGATTGGCCCAAAAAGTGATTGATGAGATTCGTCAGGCTGAAAAACTGGCCAATGATGCTGCCCATGCGACTGGTAAGGGGGCTTCAGAAAAAATTGCCAAAGCCGCTCAAAAGCTGCAAGGCGAGTTTGAAGGCTTTGCAGCGAAGTATGCCAAAAAGCTGCGTCTGCCCAGTGATATTGCAGCTTTCATTATTTCGATCGGGGCCATCGGTTGGTTCCCGGTTTGGTTCAACGGCATGTGGAACAAGAAGAAATTTGAGGAAACCCAGGCCAAGCAGCGTGCTACGGAGCAAGGCCAGTTCAACCCGCAACTGGCGTATCAGTCGCTGTCCCAATCATCGCGCCTGGCGCGGCAGTTTCAACTGGGGCAGCAAAACCCATTCGTTCAGCCGAACGCTTAGAAAGTTTCCTTAAACATTCTGCGCTTTCAGATGCTTGATGTGAGCCAAATTGCTGCGCGCCTTGTCATGGTTCACATCCAGGCTGATCACTTTTTTATACATCTGAACTGCCTTGTTAAAGTCTTTCTTGCGTTCTAGGGCCACACCCAGGTTGTAAATGGCGTCAACATAGTCGGGCTTCAGGCGAATGGTTTCGCTGAGGTATTGGATGGCCTTGTCCAGATCGCCCTGCACGCCATAGAGTGTTCCAAGGCCAAAGGCGGCATAAATGTTGTGGGGGTCCAACGCCATGACTTTTTGATAGTTGTCCATGGCTTCTTTCAGCATGCCTTTTTCATCTTGCAAGACGGCTAATTCGTAATAGCAACTGACATCCGCCGGGTTCAACTCAATCGCAGCCTCAAAATGCGAAATGGCGTTAATGGCATCCTTGGTGCGCATGTGCGCCTTGCCCAGGTTGTAGTGAATATCGGCATTCGAATCGTCATACAGCAATGCCTCTTGATACCGTTGAACCGCCGTGCCGTAGTCGCCGCTCTCAAAAAGCCGGACGCCTTCGTTGCACAATGAGGCGGCCATTTGGCTGCGGATGGCGGTGATATAGTCCGGGTCATACGTCGGTCCCTGATCTTGCAGAACCATTTTGAAGGCCTGAATGGCCTTGCTGTAATTGCCACGATCAAAGTGCGCCTGACCGATTTTGCCCAGATAGCGCAGTTTGTTTTCCGGATCCAAATGGCGCAGGTTTTCGTATTCGTCAATGGCTTCCTCGTATTTATCCATTTTCAGCAGCAGTTCTGCAATCTGCGCCCGGTATTTGACGGGATGGCGCGAACTGCCGATCAGCTTTTTCAAGACCGGCAAGGCAAGCTGGTATTTTCCTTCCTGTTCAAACACTTTTGCTTTCAATTTCAGCGTTTCTTCGTGTTCAGGATTGATATTGAGCGCATGGTTCAACTCCTGATGCGCCAAGTCCAACTGGCCTTGAATTTGAAAAATCCGGGCCAGTTCAAAATACGCTTCAACCTGGCTGCTATTGAGATTCAATACGTTACGAAAAGCGGCGATCGCATTTTTGTAATCTTCTTTTTGCACAAAAATCCGTCCGATTTTAAAATGAATGGATGGATCGTTGTTCTTGATTTTGAGCGCTTCCTGAAAATGAACCAAGGCCTGATCGAAGTTATATTGCCCCAGCAGTTCGTTGCCGCGTTTCAAATGTTCGGCCAGCGACAAGGCACCGGATGCCGGTTCCGCCAGATCTTCGGCAGTTGGTGGTCGGTAGCCTTTTGCCACAATCCCCTTATCTTTTGGCGCACGCAGCAGAATGACGATGACACAAACCGCGATCATCGCAATGAGTATGGTCATCCAAACCGGTGATTGGAGAATGAAGTCGAATCCTTGCACGTATGGGGTACCGTTAATTTACTTTTGACCCTTGTTTTCATTATAAGTTACATTGTTAAAGCGGGTGCGTTCCCGCTGTATCATCTCAATAGGCCCTCTATGCATAGCCCATCATCCTCACCCGGTTCCAAGGCGCTTCCCCGACGGCTTTTGCTTGCCCGTCTGAGCGCCCATGGGGATGTGATTCATACACTGCCTTTACTTGCAGCCATCAAGCGCTCCGATTCTTCGGTGTACGTAGGCTGGCTGGTAGAAGCCTCCGCGGCTTCCCTGCTGGAGAACCATCCGTTGATTGACCGGTTGCATGTGGTGCAGCGGAAGCGCTGGTTGGCCATGGCGCGGAACCCACTGAACTGGCCCCAGGTTTTTCAGGAGATTGCCGAACTGCTTTCCAGTCTTCGAGCGTCAGGGTATGAGGCCAGTCTGGATGTCCAGGGGCTTTTGAAAAGCGCAATCTGGCCGTTTTTGGCCGGAATTCCAAAGCGCTATGGCTTCCAAAAGGCGCGGGAGCAGGCTGATATGTTATACACGCACCGGTTGGCCCCGGTTGAAATTCGGGATCATACGCGCAAGGCGGTCGATCAATTTTTGGATCTGGCTCGGGCCATTGGTTGTCCGGATGCGAGGCTGATGGAGCCTGAATTTGTCCTGCCGCCGGTTTCAGAAGCTTCCCGGCATAAAATCGCCCACCTGTTGGCCGGACGGGATAAAAGCCATCCGTTGGTTGTGCTGGCGCCGTTTACCCGATGGGAAAGCAAACATTGGCGCTCCGCTCATTGGCGAAATCTTCTGGAAATGCTGCGAAAGCAGAACGTTTCAGTTGCGCTGCTGGGTGCCTCCTCCGATCAAACGATGGCACAGGCGATGTTTGCCGGTTTACTGGAAGGTGCCGGGGTCTATAATCTGATTGGAAAGACAGACTGGCCGGATTTGTACGCATTGTTTGAGGAGTCTCGGGTGCTTATCGGTTTGGACAGCGCACCGTTGCACATTGCCAATGCGGTGGGAATCCCCTTTGTGATTGGGTTGTATGGGCCTACCGCTCCAGGCCGGACCGGTCCAATCGGCTCTCGTCAGCTTACACTGACGGCTGGTGTGGATTGTCAGCCCTGTTTTGAACATCATTGTCCGCTCAAAACCGATGCCTGCATGCATCAATTGATGCCGGAACAAGTATTTGCTGCCATCCAAAACCAGTTGGAGGCTGCCGTATGAAGAAGCTTCTGGTCATTCGGTTGGGTGCGCTGGGCGATCTGATTCATGTGTCGCCGTCGATTCCGGCCTTAAAGGCTTCAACGCCTTATACGGAGGTTCATCTCCTGACCAGCCCGGCGTATGAAACGCTGGCCCGGATGATGCCGGAGGTGGATCGCGTGTGGGTGCTGGACAAGGCGTCCGGTTGGCCGGGATGGTTGAGCCTGCTCGGTAAATTGAGGCATGTTCGGTTTGATTATGCCGTCAACCTGCACCCGTCATTCAAAACCTGGCTACTCGTCCAGCTTTTGGGCATCGGCAAGCAGGCTGTCTATCATAAAGAAAAGCTGCGCCAGAAAGGTCAGGCCCAACGGAAGCTCAGCCGCCGCCATGCGATTGAAGATTTTTATGAGCCGTTTCGCAAGTTGTTTAAGCTGCCTGAACCTCAAAAGCCTCTGATTCCAACGCTCAATCCGCCCGATTTGCTGGGAGGCTTGCCGGTTCGTCGATCCGGTGAGGTTTGGATTGGCATTATCCCTGGGGTGGGCGGCAAGCGTTCCAACCGGGCCTGGTTGCCCGAGTCTTACGGAAAGCTGATGGAAGCGTTGCTCAACAGCATGCCGCAGGCGCGCGTTTTGCTCATTGGCGGCCCGGATGAGGTGGGCTTGGCGGAGAGCATCAAAAATAGCCTGCCTGAAAGCGGGGAGCGCGTGAAGAATCACTGTGGACGAAACCCAATTCCGGCAACAGCTTGGATTTTGGGGCAGTGCAATATCGTCGTAGGCGGTGATACAGGCCCAAGCCATCTGGCGGCGGCGATGGGGGTACCTGTGGTTGGGCTTTACGGCCCGACATCTGCCGCCAGAACCGGCCCCAGAGGACAAAAGCCGATTCGGGTCCTCACTCCTCCCGAAGCGTTGTCCTCCTGGCCCTGTGAGTCCATTACGTGCACATCGCATGGGGATGAGCATCTGGCCTGCATGCAAGGCATTGAATTAGAGCCGGTTTTGGCTGCCTGTCAGGAGTTGCTTGCCCTGAATAGCACAAAACCCGCCCAGTAAGGCAGGTTTTGAGTTGAGATTATTGGTTTCCTAGGCGCTTTTCTGCTGGACAGCCTGGGCAACCCGGGATTTGTAGCGGGCGCCGGTGTTTTTGTGCAAGATGCCTTTCAAAATGGCCCGGTCAATCAAGCTGTAAGCTTCTTTCAGGCTTTCGGCGCGAGCCGTTTCATCGGCGCCGGTCAATACTTTTTTAACGGCGGTGCGGATGGCGGACTTGAGCGCGATGTTGCGTTGACGGTTGCGTTCGGCAACATCCACACGTTTTTTGGCTGATTTGATTCTTGGCAAGATGCAATACCTTCTTACGATTAGGGCTTACGAATAAAGCTGACAGTTCTGGGGGACACACAAAACCGGGTTGTCGCTCCCGGCTGTCCGAGAATACGACGGTTCCTACTTATAGCACCAACATCAGGGGCGATCAAGTATCCGGCCAATTGGCTTGCCAACCCTGCCAGGATGCTTATCATGATGATAGTATCCGGGTGCCGGGCAGGCAAGGGTTTGTTCAGGCTCCAATCCCGGATGAGGATGCCCCGGTGACGGCGACCCGGTAGACCAGTCGGTGGATGCCCGGCTTGGGTCAAATCGTGTATGCTGGAGCTGTACGAGGTGGAAGAGAGCATTTGGACGTTACTATGGAAACACGCGTGGATGCGCAGCAAGTGGAAGTGCCGCCGGAGCCGCTTCACAGTCCGGCGCGTATCATGCCGCCTGCCGTGGGTTGCGAGCCGCTGGTCCATGCGGCTGTTCAGGCAACGCCCCTGTTGGCGGAAACGCTGAAACAGTTTTGGACTGTTCCCATCCGGTTGGCTTTCTTCAGTGTCAGCACCAAAAACCACTATTATTGGCGGATGGACGATTTTCACGTCTCCCAGCTCACCCTGGGTGAGGCGGATGGCGGGCAGGAACCCCTCATGGCCTTGCTGCGCCTGTCCGATGCGGCCTGCTCCAGTCTGCTGGATAAGACGCTGGGGGCACGGCAGACAGCCGGGAAGGCATTCAGCTTCAAGCAGCTCAGCCCGCTGGAAGCAACCATTTTGAACGAATTCAGCCGGGATGTGCTGGCCGGGTTTATGAAAACCCTGATTCGCAAGCCTGAGCGTGCGGGCAAGGCCGACGCGGTGCATTTTATCTGGATGATGCAACTGGAATCCGGTGCTTCAGGACTTGGCGATGTGGGGAAAATTGTCCTTAGCGTGCCCAGTAGCGCGATTCGGACGGGCGGACAGTCTGCCGCCTCGACCGAACCCATTGCGGATGAGTTCTTTTATCATGTCGAAGCCCCGGCCACCATCCGGCTGGGCAGCACCCGGATTGCGCTGTCTGACCTGGGTCAGCTGGAGCCGGATGATCTGGTTGTGCTGGAAGACAGCCAGGCTGGCGTGATGGGGCTGGTTGAGCCGGAGTCCGGCGAGGTGTTGCCGTTCCCGGTGGAAATCCAGCAGAAAAAGCGTTTAACCATTCCGTATACACAGGAGTTTGCCATGATGGAAACCCAAGAAAGCCAGCAGCCCTCGACGGTGGCGCGGCAAGATTTGTGGGATAACCTGATGATTGAAGTGAATGCCGAATTCGAGCCGATTCGGTTGCCGCTGAAGCAGCTTAAGCAGATGAGCGAGGGCCTGGTGATTGAAATGGGCGATCTGGTGCATAACCAAATCTGCCTGCAAGTGGAAGGCAAAACCTTGGCGCGGGGTGAATTGCTGATTGTCGGCGACAAGTTCGGCATTCGCATCAGCAAGGTGGAGGCTACCGCTGGTAGTGCGTCACCGGTGCAACAGGCTGCTGCCGATGCGTCGGCGGTGAGTGCCTCTCAGGCCATGGTGCCGCTAGAAGCCGCTTCGGATGCCGAGCCGGGCGCTCAAGTCGGAGCTGCGGAAGAGGAAAATCTGGATACCTTTTTAAACGAAGAATTTGATGACACGTTTGATGATGAGGAAGACTGGTAATGCTGAGTCACACCGGAACCCTGTGGCAATACCTGGGCAGTTTCATTTTATACACGCTGCTGGCCATCGGGCTGATTTATGCCGTCTTTTGTTTTACCCGCAGTCGGGCGGGCAGCTTTTTGGGTTTGGGTACGCCGGTCATTAAAGGCCGTCGCGCCAAATTGCAAATCGAATCCATTCTGGGTCTGGAGCCGCGCAAAAATTTGTATGTGGTTCGCGCCGGTCATGAGCGGTTTCTGCTGGCTACGTCCATTGAGGAAACCAAGCTGATTTCCCGTCTCGATTCCTTGCCGTAGCCTGCCCCCAGAGCCAAGCCGGAATCGGACACTGATAGCGAAACCGTCTTTGAAATTCCCTGGCATACGGAAGTGCAAGAC
>CAZXUP010000104.1:7969-9356 GCA_964643815.1 uncultured Vampirovibrionales bacterium | reverse complement strand
TAGCTGGCATGATCTCTTAAGTAGGGCCTACTGGTTTCATAAAATACTTGTTGGTCATATTCAACGTGCGATTGAGCAGGTTGCCCAGATTATTCGCCAAATCGGCGTTAACCTTGAGTTTGAAATCTTCTTCGGTAAAACTGCCGTCCTGCCCAAACGTGGCAACGGTCATCAGGTAGTAACGAATTGGATCGGGGCTGGGTAGATCGAAGCGTTCTTGCAACGTAAACGGCGAAACGACATTGCCGATGCTCTTGGAAATCTTGGCGTCGTTGATGTTGATGAAGCCGTGGGCAAAAATCTGCCGGGGCAGCTCAAGCCCTGCCGATATCAGCATGGCGGGCCAATACACGGCATGGAAACGCAGAATATCCTTGCCAATCATGTGCACATCGGCGGGCCAGAATTTGGAGAACAAGGCCTCGTCTTTTTGATAACCGATGCCCGTCACGTAATTGCTAAGCGCGTCAATCCAGACGTAAATCACCTGCTCCGCATCATCCGGCACCGGAATCCCCCAACTAACGGAATTTTTGTTGCGCGAAACGCTGATGTCCTCAACGTCTTCCAGCATCTTCAGCACTTCTTCGGCGCGGAAGGCAGGCAACACAAAATCGGGATTTTTCTGGATATGCGCGCGAATGGCGTCTTTGTACTTGCTGAGGCGGAAAAAATAATTTTCCTCCTTCACTTCTTCCGGCGGACGCTGGTGGTTGGGGCAGAAGCCCTCCTCGGTGAGATCACGCACAGTCACAAAATTCTCGCAGCCAGAGCAATAGAGTCCGGTGTAGCTGGCCTTGTAGATATCATCCTTGGCAGCCATCGTCCGCCACAGGTACTCAACCACTTCGTAATGATCTTTATCGGTGGTGCGGATGAAACGGTCATACGTCAGGTTGAGGTATTGCCAGGCTTTTTTGAACTCTTCCACCATTTCGTCCGTGTGCGCGCGCGGCGTCAGCCCCCGGGCCTGCGCGGTCTTTTCGACCTTGGTGCCATGCTCGTCGGTACCGGTCAGAAAAAACACTTCTTTGCCCAGCAAGCGCTGAAAGCGGGCCATCACATCGGTGGCGATTTTCTCGTAGGCGTGGCCCAGGTGGGGCGCGGCATTCACATAATCGATGGCGGTTGTGATGTAGTAGGTGTTATCGCTCATGGGGCCTCTGGCAATTCGATGTGATGTAAGGATACGGGGACTCGAACCTACTTTACACTACTACAAAAAACCTGTCTTGCCGACCGGGTTTTGCCATGTTTGTCCTACAATAGCCCGGATCAACCCACATCGGTTTATCAGAGAGAAAGGTATTTTGCAGATGCACCCATCATCCATCCGTTTTGGCGGCATTTATCATCCGGTTCAAGTCAACTCCAAAACCGGTGAAAA
>CAZXUP010000104.1:7448-7959 GCA_964643815.1 uncultured Vampirovibrionales bacterium | reverse complement strand
CCGTGGGACCTTTCGATGACGGTCCCAAAAATCAGCAATCCAATGCGGCCTACTGGCTGGCGTACGATTTCTGGAACAAGCATCAACAAAGGGCACTTGAAGTAAAAAACGAAGATCACAGGGTGTTTGTGTTGACCGACGATTCTGATCGGAAGGATATTACAGAAGTTCGTCAGTTTATAAACGCTGATCCGCCCCTCGCACAACTGCAGACAGATAGGAATGCACTGGATGCCAAACTGACATCTTTGAATGTCGAAATTTCTGCTTTGAAGGCAAAGAAAGAACAACTTCAGGTCGAGCGCAAGCAGAAAGGGTATCAAATGGCTTTGCGTCATCAAAAACTCGTCGGCACCTACATCCGGGATAACCAGAAACGGATTGTGGAATTCCCCTACGGCCCAGAGTACAAGCCTCCCAAACGTTCCCTGAAAGAATGGCTCACCCGTTGGTTTCAATAAAAAGCACAAAATTTTGGAAAGGAAACAAACCCGCGATGCAATCCTCCATT
>CAZXUP010000104.1:1406-7438 GCA_964643815.1 uncultured Vampirovibrionales bacterium | reverse complement strand
CAACCTCGCTTCAGCGCAATTCAACACCCGGTGAGAAGACACTGGCCGATCGCGGTCCCATACGCATTCGAAACTCCTCTCCAGATGGACATATTACTTCCGAGTCCTATGACTTCTATCAAAAGCACTCCGCGCGGCAATATTACCAGGATACCGCGCAACAAGGCAAACCAGTATTAATCGCCGAAGCCGAGGGAGAGCGTCACTATGTCGTTAGCGACAAACATGCAAACGCTCTGGAACAATGGCGGGCAGAAAACAAGGCTGAACTGACACAATGGGATGCGGAAATTGAGCAATTGGAGTCCCGACTGAACACCCTGTACGAACAGCGTCGCGAGCAAGCTCAAAAGACTGACCAGCAGTTTCTGGATCAACATGCGGCGGATATTGAGGAAGTGCCCTATTGGATTGGGGCGGGAAAGAAACCGGATCCGGCGAGCTTGCACAAACCCTTTCCATCCTCAAATCGCCCCTGGTACAAAAGACTGTTTGGTTTGGATTAGCTTAAAACGACGCCCAACGTTTCATCGGCTGTTACGGTATTAATTTGAACCCGACGGCGCTCATTGGGTTGCAAGTCAAGCCCGTTGGCGTCCAAATCAACCTTGATGTAATTCTCGCTCATGCCCTGCTGGCCGCCCTCTTCCACAATCACTTCCAGGGTTTTCCCTAAGAACCATTGACGGTAGGCAAGGCTTTTTTCATCCGACAATTCGCGCAGGCGTTGCGCGCGCGCCTTTTTCTCGCGCTCCGGCACCTGCTCTGGAAAGCTGGCGGCAGGCGTCCCCTTGCGTTTGCTGTAGCTGAACACGTGGAAGTAATTCATGTACGTGCTTTTCAGCATTTCGTAAGTCGCTGCAAAACGTTCGGGTGTTTCGCCCGGAAAGCCGACGATAATATCGGAACCCACCGAGGCATGCGGGATTTTTTCGGCGATGGTTTCACACACGTGCAACATATCGGCCACATGATGGCGGCGCCCCATCCGCTTCAACACAAAATCCTCGGCACTTTGCGCCGACAAATGAAAATGCGG
Organism: uncultured Vampirovibrionales bacterium; assembly: GCA_964643815.1. Taxonomy (GTDB): domain Bacteria; phylum Cyanobacteriota; class Vampirovibrionia; order Vampirovibrionales; family Vampirovibrionaceae; genus CAZXUP01. The sequence goes on along the minus strand of CAZXUP010000104.1, from coordinate 6,399 downwards.
GCAAATTTTGCCTTCAGAACCGGCCACCACATCAATCAACTTGTCCGTCACTTCCATCGGGTCCAATGACGTCAGGCGCAGACGGAATTTTCCCGGCAGACGAATTAACTCGGTCAGCAGGTCGGCCAAATCTTGCCCGTCATGCTCGTACTGCCCAATATTAATCCCAGTCAGCATGATTTCTTTATAGCCTTCAAACAGCATTTGCCCCAGTTGATGCTTGATATCCTCAACCGGTAGGCTCCGGCTCAGCCCACGAGCCTCCCAAATGATGCAATAGGTGCACTTGTAGTCGCATCCATCCTGAATTTTCAGGCTACCACGGGTCCGGTCGATTGCCGATGATGAAGCCCCGGTCATAATACGACTTTTGTCAATATCGGACACCTGAACCAGCGGTGTCTCTGAGATAGGGGTATTTTGAACGATATTTACCAGCTCATCCTTGAAGTTGTTGCCGATCACAAAGCTCACGCCGTCCAGGGCCGCCAACTCATCAGGCGAAACCTGGGCATAACAACCGGTGACAGCAACCCGGGCGTCCGGATTCGACAGCCTGGCCCGCCGTATAATACGCCGGGATTCCCGGTCCGCCCGTTCTGTCACGGTACAGGTATTCACGACGTAGATTTCGGCAGGCTCATCAAAGGGAACAACCCGCCAGTTCAAGTCCTGAAAGCCATCGGCAAGGGTGGAGGTTTCCAACTGGTTTGCCTTACAGCCCAACGTGTGGAAAGCAACCGTTCTGATTCTGGAGTCTTGCATCTCCTCAAGAGGCTCAAAGGTTTCTATGGCGGGGTATATGGGTTCCATTTGGGTTTTGGCCTTGTTACTTTCCGTCATACAAGAGTGGGTCTATTGTGAGGCACCCAAGCCAAATGTTCAAGCGGTTCACAGCCTAAATGACAGATCAGCTTTCCCGATATTTCACCCTCTGGGGGGATACCCAAACGGATCAACTTTCCCAAGAATAGATACTTGTGTAATACAAATGAATCATTATGGATGATTCCATCTCAATAGGGTCTGCCCGCTTTTTTATGGCCCAAAAGCACATAAAAAGAGAGCCATAACGATATATCAAAGACAGCTTGCCGGTGTAAAAAGTATTTAACAAACCCAAAACATCGGGCAATCCACACCTCGTGACTGTTTTTATTTATTTAAGCGGTATTTGTATCCCTTCTAACCGAACACCGGCAGAGATGGAGGCAGCTGTAATGGCCAAGGTCCTGATTTCCATGCGTGAGGATTTTTTAGACAAGATTGACGAAATTGCGGCGGTAGAGCAACGCACCCGAAGCGAACTCATCCGTCAGGCCCTGCGTGTCTATATGCGTCGACGCGGCCAAAACACCAGTGTTATTGACTCAATTTTATTGGATTAAATCGACCCCCTAACGAAAGGAACCGTTTACAATGGCAAAAGCGTCCAAGAGCACCCGTGTCTTGATTTCGTTGCCAGAAAAGTTTCTGAGCGAAATCGACCTGCTGGCTGACGAGGAGCAACGCTCGCGAAGCGAATTGATTCGTGAAGCATTGCGTAATTACATCCGCCTGCATGATTCCGATGGCTATAAAGCCCAGGTTATCGACTAATCTTTTCTTGTTTTAAAAAGCGCAATTTTAGTTTTAAAAGCTTTCGCGGCGATCAGCTGAGTATCAAGGACTGATCGCGTTTTGACGTTGAAGAATACGTTGAATTGCCCGGCGGTTCTCGTCATTGAGCGGCTTTCGGGAGGAAAGCATCTCGCTGAAGTTGGGAAAGAGCGCTTCTTTTTTGGAGACGACCCGGCCATGCACGGCCAAATCGTATTGCGGCGCCATATACGCCGCTTTCGGCGTTATATAGAGAATCTCCCGGCTCATCTCCCGGCTGACCTTGGCAAACGCCTGCTGGCTGTCACTGTCGTCAAAGACGGACGTAGTGACATTCAGGAACTGATCGGTTTTGATGGAGCGCCGCCAGCTTCCTGCCCACACCAACGGAACCTCCGGGGCTTCCGCATCAAAAATTTGCACGCGGCTGCGCACGTAATGCTTCATCTGCTTCGGCGTTCCGTCCGTCATCCAGCCGGTAGCACGCTCAACCAAGCCGCTTCTTTCGGCAGGATGGGACATATCCAGGTCGGCCTCGACAAAAACCACGCGGGAGACCGTTTTTCCATCACCCGCCAGTTGTTTCAGCAAGTAATCCATTGCGCGAGGCTCCGGGCGTCCGGCCTTAATATAGTAATTCATAATCTGGTCGTAGAGGTGCCCCAGGCCACGCATCCGGATTTCATCCACGGTATAGACCGGGTGATAAATACGGGTTTCCGGCACACGGATTTCCATCCGCTGCGCGTATTCACGGGCAAACACAATGGGCAGATCCCCGAAGGCCCGCTCATATTGATGTTTAATGACCGGAAACACAACAATGGCAGGCAGCGGCGAGAAGCTAACCGGATGGAGCCTCTTCTCTTCCTGCGGAGCCGGGTCGGTGTTGACAGCCGGGATTTCCGCATCCAAGGGCTTTTCATTGGCTTTGGTTTCGGCTTTTGCCGGAAGTAGTTCTTTGGCCGTTTTTTGGGGGACCGTGTTAACAGGGGAGATTTTGGCGGGTACGTCGCGATCCAGTTCCAGTTCCACTTTTTCCAGGCGAGTATCCAGCTCGCTGATAGGCGTGATGCCACTGGGCTGGCTCGGCAAGTCCAGGCTGGGCAGACTTCCGTCCGCAAAAACAGCCGAACCGAAGCAGGTTCCTGCCAGAAGCAGGCTAATCACGCTACGAATGCCGTGTTTCAAACTCATCACAGTTCCCTTCGGTTCATCAATCTGAAGCACTGTCCCATTGCTGAATCTCTGGCACCCGTCTGACGGCAGTCAGCCCTCCATTTAAGGACCGAGATTCTCATTCCTTGATTATGGAGCTTGCCCGGCGCAAAATAATCATCAGGATAGTTGACTTCCTTCCCCCTTCAACCCTATTTTTGACGGATTTACCGATGATTGAACGTTATACCCTCCCCGAAATGGCTGCTTTATGGACCCGCGAGGCCGTATTTTCCACCTGGCTGCGCGTAGAACTTGCCGTACTGGAAGTTCAGGAAGGCATGGGACTTGTCCCAGCCGGAGTGACCGCCGAGGTCAGGCCAAAAGCCAGGTTTGAAACCACGCGCATTGATGAAATCGAAGCCGAAGTGCGGCACGATGTGATTGCCTTTCTCACCAACGTGGCTGAACACGTCGGCGAAAACTCGCGCTTTGTGCATATGGGCATGACCAGTTCCGATCTGATCGACACGGCCCTGTCCCTGCAAATCCAGGCCGCGGGCAAGCTCATCCAGGAGAAACTGGCCGCCGTCATTGAAACCGTCAAAAGCAGAGCGCTGGAGCACCGGGAAACAGTGATGGTAGGGCGTTCCCATGGCATTCATGGCGAACCCATTACCTTTGGCCTGAAACTACTGAACTGGCTGGATGAACTGGAGCGCCAGCAGAAACGCCTGGCTGACGCGCTGGAAGAAAACCGCGTAGGGCAGGTCAGCGGCGCGATGGGATCATATTCCAATATCGACCCCAACGTGGAAGAAGCCGTGTGCAAGCTGCTGGGCCTCAAACCCGCCCGAACCTCGACCCAGGTGATTTCACGCGATATCCATGCCGAGTTTTTTCTGGCGCTGGCCTCCTTGGCAACCTCCATCGAGAAATTTTCCGTGGAAATTAGAGGCTTGCAGAAAACCGATATTTTGGAAGTGGAAGAGGGCTTTGCCAAAGGGCAAAAGGGGTCGTCCGCCATGCCCCACAAGCGCAACCCGATCAGCTCCGAAAACCTGACCGGCCTGGCCCGGATGCTGCGCTCGTATGTGATTCCGGCGCTGGAAAACGGCGTGCTGTGGCACGAACGCGATATCAGCCATAGTTCGGTCGAGCGCGTGATTTTCCCGGATGCCTGCATCCTGGCGCATTACATGCTCAACCGCTTTAACACCGTGATGCGCGATCTGGTGGTGCATGCGGATAACATGCGCGACAACATGAACCGCTTTGGCGGGATTATTTTTTCTCAGCGGGTATTGCTGACGCTGATTGACAAGGGCTTCAGCCGTGAAGACGCCTACAAGCTGGTGCAGCGTAACGCGCACAGCGCCTGGAACACCACCGATGGCAACTTCAAACGCAATTTGCTGGCGGACGCGGAAGTAACACAGCATCTATCCTCTGCCGACATTGACGCATGCTTTGATGTGGCCGATTACCTGAAGAACGTCCCAGCCGTTTACGCCCGCTTTGGACTTTAAATAAACCTCTTGGCCAGTCGCGCGGATTGGCGGGGCCGGGTACAATAGTAAGATAGCGTTGTTCGAGTACGGGATGAGGTAGAGTGACTTCCTTTTCGGTCAGATTGATTGATTGGCAACCCTGGATTGCGCCGGGCCTGCTTGTTGCGGAAGGGATCATTGCCGGTCTGCTAGTGGAGTTTCTGCTGATTCGAGCGAGCCGGCGGGTGCTGAAGGATGATTCGTGGCTCAGCCAGGAGAACGCCGAACGCTTGTTGCGGGGGGCTGTTAGCGGCCTGTTTACCCTGGAAGGGATTTATCTGGCCACATTTCAGTTGCCAATGATTGAAGCATCCGTACTACTTGTCATTCGCAAAGTGCTGTTTGTCCTGGGCGCCTTCATTGTTATCCGCCTTACCGCCAATGTGCTGCTGGAAATGCTGAGCCGTTATACAAAACAGGTCAGCATCGTTGCCAATTTGCCCAACACATCCATTTTTGACAATCTGGTCCGCAGTGGCGTTTTTCTGGTGGGCGCGCTGGTTATTCTGCAAACCCTGGGCGTTTCCATCTTGCCAATTTTAACGGCATTGGGCGTCGGCGGTTTGGCGGTATCACTCGCTTTAAAAGAAACCTTGGATAACCTGTTCGCGGGTATCAACATGTTGATGGCCCGGCAAATACAGGTGGGCGATGTCATTCAGTTGGAGAACGGACAATCCGGCACG